>JBCNOX010000138.1:0-10552 GCA_039593645.1 Pseudoduganella sp. | reverse complement strand
CTCTGCGCCGATGATAGTGCTGCAACCAGTGTGAAAGTAGGTTATCGTCAGGCTCTTATTAGAAAAGCCCGCTAGGCAATGTGCCAGCGGGCTTTTTGCTTTTCCAAAACCGGTAAACCTGGGTCAGACCCAAGGGTCTGACCCGCCTGCACGGGGGCCAGTGGTGTCGGGTGTGCGCTGTTGACCTTCGCCGAACGTCAAAGGCCCAGAACCAACCCCAAACGGCTGAACAGACAGGGTCTGACCCTGCGGGTCAGACCCTGGTTTACCTGTTTTGAAGCCGGCCAGCCTTCTTGCTTTCGAAAGTTGTATCCGAGACAAGCAACAAAAATATGTCTCAATTTGTAGAAATTTTGACTCAGCCTCTGGTCCCCGATAGTGTTAGATTCCCTTAACCCCCTACCTCATCGGGAAACTGGAGACATAAATGGAATTTCGCAAAAGCCTGATCGCAGCCGCGATCGCCATGGTTGCTGCACATGCCAGCGCCGCCCCAAGCTTGATGGCCAGCCCAGTCGCCTTCTCCGCCCAGGAGAAAGCACGCCTGGTCTCCACCCTGAACGGTGAGCGGGGCAAATATGGCCTGGATGCCGACCACGGCTACGCCATCGCCAGCCAGCACCCTGGCGAGCAGGGCAAGGCCATCAGCCGCGTAAACCACACTTACAAAGGCGTACGCATTTTCGAATCCGAAACCGTTGTGGTCACCGACCAGGGCGGCAATATCGTCAGTGAATCGGTGGGCGAGCGCCGTAAAGGCTTGTCGGGCAAGCGCTTCGACGTGAAACCGTCCATCAGCGACAAGGCTGCTATCGCCAAGGCGAGCCGCAGCGTACAGGGTGTCGGCGCCCAGATCGATCCGCCATCCGCCGAGCTGATCATCTTCCCGATGATCAAGACGGTGCGCGCTCCTGGCGCCGAAAACAAGGCAGAAGCAGACCTGAACGCTGTCGACGTGCAGGAAGTCGTTGCTGGCTATGAGCTGGCCTACCTGGTGAAAACCCGCAGCCACGGCGCCTTCTACGACACTGTCGTCAGCGCACGCGATGGCCGCATCCTCGACCAGTGGAGCGCCATGCAGAACGTGGTCGGTACCGGCCATAGCCAGTACAACGGCGACGTGCCTATCAACACCACCCTGTCCGGCGGCGTGTACAAGATGATCGACGGCAGCCGCGGTACCGGCGGCACCTTCGGCGCGATGGCGATCACCAATGCCAATCATGGCACCAGCGCCGGCGCGGTGTACACCAATTCCACCAATATCTGGGGCGATGGCAAGCAGTACATCGCCGGCGGCAGTACCACTAACGCCAACGGCCAGACCGCTGCGGTGAATGCACTGTGGGGCCTGATGAATACCTACGACATGCACAAGAATGTGCTGAACTGGTCTTCGCTGGATGGCAACAACACCGCGACCTACATCGCAGTGCACGTGAACACTGCCTATGACAACGCCTACTACTCCGATAGCTGCAAGTGCATGTTCATCGGCGATGGCGGCAGCTACTTCAATAACCTCGGCTCGATCGACGTGATCGGCCACGAAATGGGCCACGGCATCACTGCCGCGACTTCGAACCTGACCTACCGCGGCGAGTCTGGCGGCCTGAACGAGTCCGCGTCCGACATCGCCGGCGAAGCGGTGGAAGCCTATGCCCGCGCCGGCGGCACCGGAGCGACGCTGCCTGTCCCATCGGGCAATGACTGGATGATGGGCAAGGAAATTTCCAAGAGCGGCCAGCCGCTGCGCTGGATGTACAAGCCAAGCAAGGACGGCAAGTCGCCTGACGCATGGAAGTCCACCATCAAGCGCCTGGACGTGCACTACAGCAGCGGCCCGAACAACCGCATGTTCTACTTCCTGGCCATGGGCTCCAGCGCTACGGTCGGCAGCGATTACTACTCGCAATACCTGACCCAGTCGCCGAAGAACATGACTGGCATTGGCATCGACAAGGCTTACCGTATCTGGTTCCGCGCGAACACCACCAAGTTCACGTCGTCGACCAATTACGCAGACGCTCGATTGAAAGTGCTGGCAGCAGCGCAGGAACTATATGGCGCCAATAGCGCCGAGGCGAAAGCAGTCCAGCGCGCCTATGCTGCCATTAACGTGGGTGCCGACGTGGCAGAATAAGCCGCGCAGCGACGCACAGGAACCGCCGGGGAACCCTGGCGGTTTTTTTTGCGATCGTGACAATGTGTGATTGTGCATCGGCTAGTTGTTGGCAGAATGCAAGTCATGAATGGTATCTTCACTGCGCAGCTTGGATACGCAATGGCTGCCTTGTACGTACTGCTGGGTGTGGTTTCAACGGGTGTGGGATTGGCGCTTGGCTCACGTACCAGCCAGTTGCGCGACCAGGTGAACGCCTGGTGGTTCATCTTCCCCATCGTTAGCTGCGGCTTGATTCTTTATCCGGTGGGAGCACCGCTGCTGGCGATTGTCATCTGCGGCCTGGCCGCGCGCGAGCTTGCGCCTTACTGCGGACGGGGGGCGGCCCGCTTCCGGGGCGCCGCCATCGTGAGCCTGCTGGCCGCGACCGGCGCCGGCGCTTATTCGCCATCGTCGTTGCCTGTGGCGTTTGCGCTGGCCAGTCTGGTGGCGGCAGCCTGCTTGTGGCGCACACGTGAACTGGCCGCGCTGCCCTGGCTGCTGTTTGCACTGACCTGCTTCGGCATCAGTTTCGTTCCTGCCTTTGTGCACCTGCCTTTCGACCCGAAGGAGAACCTGTCCTGGCTGTTCTACCTGTTCATCGTCACGGCCTTGAACGACATCGCCCAGTTCACCAGCGGCAAGCTGTTCGGCAAGCAGAAGATCGTTCCCCAGATTAGTCCGCAGAAGACCTGGCAGGGCTTGCTGGGCGGTGTCGTGGTTTCCGTCCTGCTGTCCCTCGCGCTGGGAGGCTATCTTGGCCTGGGCCAGCCGGCCTGGCTGGCAGCGATCGCGATACTCCTGTCAGTGGGCGGCTTTGCCGGCGACGTGATGTTCTCCGCAGCGAAGCGCAAGCTTGGCATCAAGGATTTTTCAAACCTGATTCCCGGTCATGGCGGAATGCTGGATCGCGCCGACAGCCTGGTGGCGACGGCTCCCTTGCTTTACCTGTTGCTCATTTATCGATAAGGAATAAAGAATGAAGATTGAACGAGGCCTTGCCTGGAGCGAGAGCCAGTCGGGATTCGAAGCGGCCGACGGCACGCGCCTGTTCTACCGGAGCTGGAGGCCGCTGGCGCCGCGCAGCGAAGCGCCGCGTGCGCTGGTCTTCCTTCATCGCGGTCATGAGCATTCCGGACGTATCGGTACGCTGGTCGAGCAATTCGGCTTCCATGGCGACTGGGCATTCGCTTACGACGCACGCGGACATGGCTATTCGCCGGGCGAGCGCGGTTCGGCGCCAAGCTTTGCCACCATGGTGGAAGACCTGGACACCTTCGTGAAGCACATTTGCGACAAGCACGGCTTCGCCATCGAAGATGTACTGGTGGTTGCCAACAGCGTTGGCGCTGTCGTGGCGGCGACCTGGGTGCATGATTATGCGCCGCGGATACGCGGCCTGGTCATGGCTGCCGCAGCCTTTGCGATCAAGCTGTATGTACCACTGGCAAAGCCGGGCCTGCGCTTTGCGCGGCGCTTCAAGCCGGAGCTGTTTGTGACCAGCTATATCCGTTCGACCATGCTGACGCATTCGGCGGAGCAGGCGCGCGCCTATGATGAAGATCCCCTGATCGCCAAGAGCATTTCGGCCCAGATCCTGCTGGAACTGGCCGATACGGCGCAGCGCATCGTGCATGACGCAGCAGCGATCGACACGCCAATCCTGATGCTGGCTGCCGACCAGGATTACGTTGTACATGAGGCGCCGCAAAAGCAGTTCTTCGAGCGCCTGTCGTCGCCATTGAAACGCTATGTCAGGCTGCAGCGCTGCCGCCACGCCATCTTCTACGAAGAGGACACTTCTGTCGCGATGCAGGCAAGCCGCAGCTTTATCGACGAATGCTTCGCAACGAAGCCGGCCTCGCCGCAGCGCTTTGCGGCTGCGGATCGGGAGGGGCCAGGCGCACAGCGTTACGCAGCGCTGTTGAACGACCAGACCGGCAATACCTTGACGCGGGCCTGGTTCGGCCTGCAGCGCAATATGCTAAAGCTGATGGGACCGCTGAGCGATGGCATGGCGATCGGCCTGCGCCATGGCTTCGATTCCGGCGAATCGCTGGACTATGTGTATCGCAACCAGGCGGGCGGCAAGCTTGGTTTCGGCGGCATGATGGATCGTGGTTACCTCGATGCGGTGGGCTGGCGCGGCATTCGCCTGCGCAAGGTGCAGATGCAGCAGATGCTGGCCGAGCAGATCGCGGCGCACCAGGGGCCGGGTCCGGTGCGCATCCTCGATATCGCGGCAGGTTCCGCACGCTATGTGCTGGAGACCGTCAAGCGCTTCCAGGACCGCGAGATCGAAGTCACGCTGTGCGACTTCGAGCAGCACAACCTGGACCAGGCCAGGAAGCTGGCGGAAAAGCTGCAGATCAGCGCGCGCATCGAGTACTGCCGCCGCGATGCCTTCAGCGCCGACAGCTACAAGGGGCAGGAGGGACGCTACGACATTGCCGTGGTGTCCGGCCTGTATGAACTGTTCAGCGACAACTCGCTGGTTCTGCGCTCGCTGGGCGGCGTTGCGGCCAGCCTGCGCGAAGGCGGCAGCTTGCTGTACACGGGCCAGCCATGGCACCCGCAACTGGACATGATCGCCTACACGCTGACCAACCACCGCGGCGAGCCATGGCGCATGCGTCCGCGCGCGCAGGCCGAGATGGATGGCATGGTCACACTGGCCGGCTGCCGCAAGCGGCGCACAATGATCGGCCTGGAAGGTATCTTTACTGTTTCGCTTGCGGAGAAAGGCGCAGCGCCTGGCGCAGGCGGTTGAACACCGTTACCAGCGACAGCAGCAGCACCACGGCAAGCAGGGCGTTGTGCCAGACCGATGCAACGCCTGCCCACACCAGCAAGCCAAGCAGGCCAAAGGCAAAGGCGCGGTCGCTCTTGCCCATCGGGCCATCGAAGCGGCGCGCTACACCGATGCTGCTGGCTAATACGCCTGCAAACTCGGCCAGCAGCGCGCACACCACGACCAGCACCACCAGCTGCGTCGAGACGCTTGCCAGCAAAGCGGCTGGCAGGTACAGGGCGACGTCGGACACCTGGTCGCACAACTCGTTCAGCAAGGCGCCCAACGCCGTCTTGTTGCCAGTGGCGTTTGCCAGCATGCCGTCGATGGCGTTCAGCGCCATACGCAGCAGCAGGAAGAAAGGCAAGGCCAGCCACAATCCCAGGCATTGCGGCGCGAGGGCCAGCGCCGCGCCGTAGCCCAAGGAGAGCATCATCGCGGCCAGCGTGACCTGGTTAGGCGTGACGCCGATTCGCGTCAGCAGGTTGAGGAATGGGCGCAGCAGTTGCTGGAAACGTGGTTTCAGCTGGTAGATCGAAATGCTCATGACGTGTAGGAGTTAAGGTAGATCCGCGCGATGAAAAGACTGCGGCTATAACCCATCGCGCAATGCAGGTAGACGGGGCGGCCCTGCCTGCGTTCAGTATCGATGGCGGCAAGAATAGTGCGAACCTGTTTGCGCGAAGGCGCCTGCAGGTCCATCAAGGGCAGGTGGCGGTAGTGGCCGCGGCGCAGCGCTTCGGTCTCGCTGAGCTCTGCGCTCAGGTCGATGATGCTGCAGCCGGGTGGCAGTTGCCGCGCTTCGCCAGCACTCAGGCGGCGGCCTACCCACAAGCCTTCCGTCGCCTTGGCGAACGGCGGCTTGCCGCGATGACGCCAGCGCACCAGCAGCCAGGTGACGGCATAGCCGGCAAGATAGGGCCAGAACAGCAGCCGGATCCAGGCTGGGTGCCGGCCCTGGTGCTTGCGCAGGAAGGCTGCGTTGCGGCGGGCATAGGCCACCGCCACTAGGGCTGTGCTGGCCGCGAGGTAGAGCCAGGGCCACGCCGGCGCGGACAGGGCGGCTGCCAGCAGCGCCAGGCCTGCCATGACGGCGTAATAAAACGAAATGCTTTGGCGTGCAGTGGCGCCCGGGCGCACCACATGGCAGGCGATGGCGGCAAGCGCGAAGCCGCCTGCAATGTCGGCCACTGCATGCTGCCAGGTCAACAGTGTGCTGGCGCCGACCAGCAGCAGCCAGCACGCCAGCACAATGCGCCAAGCGCGGCTTGCAATGGCTGGCCGCAGCGCAAGCCACAGCAGGATGCAGTAGGTAATGTGCAGGGAAGGGAACTGGTTGTACGGGCGATCCGACGCGTCGAGCAAGCCATAGGCGAACTGAAGGAAGGCGTTTTCGGGCACCGCCTTGCCGGCAGGGAAACGGGCGGGGAAAACGGCGAATACCAGGCTGGCGGCAACCGTGGAGAGCATCAGGCGGCGGCTATAAGCGCGCAGTGCATCGCCTTTGCGTATCTTGAAGAAGGCCCATGCCAGCAAGGGACCCGAACTGGCATAGGGAATGATCATCCACGGCAGGAACGGGATGGACTGCTCGAACGAAAGCGCTAGCGTGCGCTGGACCTGCGCCGTTTCAGCCGCATGGTTTGTCAGCGTGTAGCAGAGCCCGAATAACAGGGCGTTGATGAACAAGTGCAGTAGTTGCATTCATGGCATTATGTCACGCGATATGAGTGAAGATCAAAAGTACGAGCGCTGCATGGTGATGGCGGGCGGAGGATTCCGCTTCGGCTATTACCTTGGCATGCACGCAGCGGCGGAAGACAGCGGCATGGCGCCCGACATCATCCTCGCCAGTTGCGGTGGTTCGCTGGCGGCGGCCATCATCCATGCCCTGCCGGATGCGGCGCAGCGAAAGCAGTGGCTTGCATCGCCCGAGATGTACCAGTTCCTGTGCCGCATGCGCGCGGCGCCGCATGCGCGTCCGCTGCCGGTGCTGGGCGCGGCCTTGCTGCGTGGTCTGTCGCGTGGGCGGGCAAAGCGTGTGCCGGACGTGTTCGACGATTTCATGTTCGAGCTGCCGGGAGCACTGCCGCTGCCGGTGGCGCTCTCCCAATCCCAGCATGGCACGGCGCTCGCTATCGTCGCCGCCAAGCTGCTGTTCGGCCGCGACCAGACTGGCCAGGCGCGCGGCAAGCGCGCCCTGTTTGCGGAAGTCCTCTTTGGCCCGGAGCGTGCATGCAGGCTGCTGAAGGGGTGGCAGGCGCCAGCCAGTTCGCCAGCATGGAGCTGTGGTGCGGTGGCGCCCGCACTGCTGCTCGACAGTGCCATGCCCGTTGCCGACGCAGTGCGCAGCTCGATCACCGACATGCTCTATTTCGCTTGCCACGAACATGGCGGCCAACACTATATGGGCGGCGTGATCGACCTGTTCCCGATCGAGATCGCGCATGGCCTGGCCAGGCATGTGACGATGGAAGCCAAGCCGCCGTTCGGCCAGGCGCTGGCGATCCCGGCCCTGCGCAGGGTGCTCGGCATCGACGGCAATGCGAGGCTGAAGCACGTGCACGCGCAGCATGCCCATGCCTGGGTCGACACCAGCGATATCTCGAGCGCCCTGCGCGGCAGCGGCATGCGGAAGCGGATCGACTGGCTGGCCAACCGCATCAGGCTGCTCATGCCGCCCAGCCTCGAAGCATATGCGAAGTATGTGGAGGCGCAATGGCAGTACGGCTACCAGCGCGGCATCGAAGCTTACGCCAGTCCGGGCCTGCGCCTGCGCCACGCCACGCGGTTCAACAGGGGAAGCAAATGAGGGTCATGATCATTGGCGGCACCAGCGGCATTGGGCTGGCCCTGGCGGGGTATTACGCGCAGCAGGGTGCTGTACTGGCCTTGTGCGGACGCGACCCGTCGCGACTCGATGGGCATTCCATCACCCTGAACGCTGGCTTGCGCCGCTATGGTTTCGATATCGGCGACCGCGCCGCAGTGTTCGATGCAGTGGAGGATTTTGCGTTGGAAGGACTGGACCTTCTGGTCGTCACCGCCGGCCAGTATGCCGACGCCCATGCGCTGGCACAGGACCGCATGCGCAGCCTGCCGGTGGTGCGCACCAATGTGTCCGGCCTGTGCCATGCATTCGACGCGGGTACGCAAGCGATGCTGCGCAGTGGGGGCGGTCAGATGGTGGTGGTGGCGTCGATCGCAGGGCTTCTGCAAGACTATCCGAGCGGCTCGCTGTACAGCGCAAGCAAGCGGGCCGCGATTGCCATCAGCGATTCCTACCGCAAGGCTCTGGCGCCGCACGGAATAGCCGTGACGGCCGTGGTGCCGGGCTATGTCGACACGCAGAAGCTGAGGGATTTGAATGCGGGAAGTGCGCAGCGCAAACCTTTCCTGCAGAGCGAAGAAGAGGCTGTGCGCCGCATTACACGCGCGATAGCGGACCGCGATGCGCGCTGCATCTTCCCCTGGCAGCTGCACGCCATGGTGCGCCTGTTTAACCTGCTGCCAAAGGGATTGCAGCGCTACCGCAGGAAGTGAATCAGTAGCGGTAGGCGGCTTTCAGCAAGAGCACGTCGACGCCGCTGTTTGGTTTCTTGATGCCGCCATTGGAGTAGTGCTGCGCCTTGAGGGCGACTTCCCACTTGTTGTCGAACACGTAGCCGACGGCAATATGGTCGCCGAACTGGAAGGCAGTCGACAGGCCGTCATCATTGCTGTTGTAGGTCTTGGACAGCAGGTGGGCGCCGATGCCGCCTTCAACGTAGAAACCCTTCTTGCTGGTATTCTCGAAGCGGATGACCGGGGTAAAGCCGACGTCAAACAGGTTCTCTTTGTCGCCCGGCACGTTGTGCCACTGGCGGGCCTGCCAGATGCCGACGCTGGCATCCCAGTAACCGGTGACATGGGTGCCGTTGGAGTTGAACCAACTCCATTCAGGCTTGAAGTCCTGCGTGGCGCCCAGGCGCACCATGCGGATTTTGGAAGCGGAGCCGGCTTCCACGTAGGCAGAGTTGATGTCGAAGGCGAAAGCGGATTGCGCTGCCAATGCAGCGGCAGCAGCAGCGAACAGTTTTTTGATTTGCATGTTTTTCTCTCTAGTCCTTGCCACAGTCTTCACATTTGCTGCGGCAATGCCGGCAATTTTACTTTCGTTCTGAATTTTTTTCAGGGGACCCCTTAATTGTTAGAATCACTGCAATATTGGCACATCTGGAGCTTATTGTGACGCATCCTCTGCGAATTGCATTTCTTGGCATCGGCTTGATGGGCGAGCCGATGGTCCTGCGCCTGCTGGCGGCAGGCTTCAAAGTCACAGCCTGGAACCGCACGGCTGGCAAGGCCGGCGTGCTGGCCGCTGCCGGCGCCGACCCTGACGACGTGCTGCCGCATGCCGTGGCCGATGCCTCGGTGGTGGTGTCGATGCTGTCGGCCGGCGATGCGGTGCGCGCGGTGATCGAAGCGGCGCTGGATGCGCTGCGTCCCGGCACGCTGTGGATCGATATGAGCTCGACGCGGCAGGATGAGGCACAGGCCTTCCATGCGTTGCTGGCCGCGCGCGGGCATCGTTTCATTGATGCGCCGGTGTCGGGCGGCGTCGGCGGGGCACAGGCGGGCACGCTGGCCATCATGGCGGGCGGCAGCGCGGCGGATTTCGAGGCGGCGCGGCCGCTTCTGGAAGCGATGGGCAAGCCGAAGCTGGTCGGCCCGGCCGGCAGCGGGCAGGTGGCGAAGCTGTGCAACCAGCTGATCGTCGGCGGCACTATCAATATCGTGGCGGAGGCTTTGCTGCTGGCGCAGGCGGCAGGCGCCGATCCGGTGGCGGTGCGCGAAGCGATCCGCGGCGGCTTTGCCGAGAGCCGTGTGCTGGAGGTGCATGGCCAGCGCATGCTGGAGCGCAATTTCCTGCCGGGTGGCCAGGTGCTGACGCAGTTGAAGGACCAGCACAATATCCTGGCCGCGGCAGCTGCAGCGGGAGTGGCGCTGCCGGTCACCAGCCTGGTGACGGAGCGCTATGAATCGATCAAGGATGTGTATCCGCGCGCCGACCATTCAGCCGCGCTGCTGGCGCTGGAGCGGCTGAATGATGGCGTGCGCGTCGGCACGCAGGCCGACAAGCTGCCTTAGCTTAACGCGCCTGCGGCAAGGCCGCTTCTGCGAGATGCACCCAGAAGCTGGCGCCGATCGGCAGCAGGCGGTCGTTGAAGTCGTAGCTGGCATTGTGCAGCACGCAGGGGCCAAGGCCGTGGCCACCGTCGCGGTGGTCGCCTTCGCCATTGCCGATGAAGATGTAGCAGCCCGGCTTCTCCTGCAGGAAGAAGGCGAAGTCCTCGGCGCCCATGGTTGGTTCGACATTGCCGTCCACCATGGATTCACCCACGACGGACTTCATCACTTCCAGCGCGAATTTCGTCTCGCGGGCGTGGTTCACCAGCGGCGGGTAGTTGCGGCGGAAGGTGAATTCCACTTCGGCGTCGAAGGCGGCAGCAATGCCTTCGGCCAGCGACTGCATGCGCTTTTCCACCAAGTCCAGGACCTCGGTGGTGAAGGTCCGCACGGTGCCAACCAGTTTCGCATCGTCGGGAATCACATTGGTC
>JBCNOX010000137.1:0-10588 GCA_039593645.1 Pseudoduganella sp. | reverse complement strand
GCGGCGCCATCGCTGGCGGCCGGGGCGCAGGCGACCGTCCAGCTGCAATTCAATAATCCGAAGCGGGTAGCCATCAACTACACGCCAAAAGTCTACAACGGCAGTTTCTAAGGACCGCAATCATGCAAAACAAATTCTTCACCCGAATCCTGCGCACTCTGGCGCTGCTGCTGGCAATTGGCGCCAGCAACCACGCCATGGCGGACGTCATGCGCCTGGTGACGCTGGATACGTCCATTTATGGCGCCGGCCGTCCTGGCTACCTGGATTTCACCTTCAATGGCGTGGATGGTGCGCCAGCCGCGACCGCGACCATGACGCAACTGCAAGGCTTCGACATGGACCCTGCCAATTTTTCGACCTGGGGCGATGCAACTGCCGTGCCGGGCGGCTTTGCAATGCTGAATTCGAGCAACCTGAACGATGTGCTTTACCAGGGCGTGTTTGGCGGCGTGTTCAGCTTCATGCTGACGGTGTCGGGCGATCCTTCGGCGCTGCTGAACTCCAATTTTGGCGTAGTGGCGTATGACATCGACCAGAACCAGATCAAAGGCAAGATCCTGGACCTGATGTTCGCTCCCGCCGCGGACGGCAGCGCGGACCTGCAAATTCTCAGCATCAACGACGCGGTAGCGACCGTGGCCCCCGTGCCGGAACCGGCGTCGCTGGCGCTGGCTGCCGTCGGCCTGCTGATGCTGGCCTTCGCCCGCCGCCGCCGCGCCTGAGCCGCGCGGTTGTACAAACGCCACAGGCACCTTGGGAGTTTCGGCTCCCAAGGTGCCTTTTCATTTGTAAGGCATAGAGTGGACGGGGGCATTTATTTCGGCAAAATATTAATACTTAATTAAAATTGTATTAGTGTGCAGGACTTGGCATGATTCATAGTTTTCCGCATAACGACCTGCGTTTTTTGCCATGTCCTTCAACATCTTCGTCATCGACAGCGACCCCGCTGTCCAGCAACTGCTGGCCCACAACCTGGGGCAGGCGGGCTATGCGGTGCAAACCCATGGCGACGCGATCAGCGCGCAAGCGGCGTTGCAAGACGTGCTGCCGGAAGCGGTGTTGCTGGAGTGGGATTTGCCGGGCCAGTCCGGCCTGTCGCTGATTCGGCAGTGGCGCGCCACGCGACGTACCAGCGAGCTGCCGATCCTGATGCTGAGCGCGCGCTGCGCCGAACAGGACAAGGTGCTGGCGCTGGAAGGCGGCGCCGACGATTTCATCTGCAAGCCTTTCGGTCCGCGCGAAACCATCGCGCGCCTGCATGCGGTCCTGCGCCGCCGCCGTCCGTCCGGCATGCCGGGAACGCTGCAGGTGGCCGGCTTGCGCCTCGACCCGCATACCCTGAGCGTGACCGCGGGCGACCGCCAATTGAATCTGGGGCGGGTCGAATTCCGCCTGCTGAACTACCTGATGCACCACCCGGGGCGCGTGCACAGCCGCGCACAATTGCTGGACCAGGTGTGGGGCAGCCACGTCTACCTCGACGAGCGTACCGTCGATGCCCACGTCGGCCGGCTGCGCCACGCGCTGCAGCCAAGCGGCCTGCACGATACGATCCAGACCGTGCGCGGCAGTGGCTACCGCTTCCATGCCGAGGCAACTGCCCAATGCTGAATCCCGACTCCCGCGAGCAGGAATACCTGTTGCAGGCCATCGATGGCGCGCACGGCATCGCCACCCAGCGCGAGCTGTTCCTGTGGAGCCAGGGCGCGCTGCAATCGCTGTTGCCGCATGGCGTGCTGTTATGCCTCCAGCTTGACGAGCAGGGCAGGGCGCGCAAGGTCGAATGTGTGCACAGCACGGTGCTGGCGCCGTCCGAACGCGAATTGCTGTGCGATCCGGTGCAGGGGCCGGCGCCGGCCTGGCTGCGCCTGTGGCAGCGAGGCGGCATGCAGCCGCTGCCGTTGCGGGCAGGGGCCCTGGGGCATGGGCTGGTGCATGGCAGCGGAGCCCTGGCGGCCGGCGGCAGCGCCTTCGTGCTGCTTGGCTTGCCCGGCGAGGCGGGCTTTCGCGAAAGCTGGCTATTGCAGCTGCTGATGCCATACCTGCACCTGGCGCAACAGCGCATCGCCACGGCGATGCAGGCACCTGCCCCGATCCCGGCTGTCTCACCGCGCCAGGCGGAAATCCTGCAATGGCTGCGCGAAGGCAAGAGCAACGAAGAAATCGGCCGCCTGCTGGGCATCAGCGCGCTGACCGTCAAGAACCACCTGCAGCGCCTGTACCGTCAGCTGGGCGTCAACAACCGCGCCCACGCCGTGGCGCGCAGCACCTTGCAGCAGCACGGTTGACCGGCGCTCGCCCTGGCGCGATGATGGCGCCATTCCCTCACGGAGCCTCCCTATGAAACGAATTTCCTTGTTGCTGGCGTGCCTGGTGGCCAGCGCCTGCGGCCATGCGACGCCGGGCGAATCCAAGACCCTGGCCGAATTGCGAGCGCTAGGTGGGGCTGCGACGTGCACCTCCGACCAGCAGTGCAAGACGGTGCCGGTGGGCGCCAAATCCTGTGGCGGACCGGAATCGTATCTGGCGTATTCGACTGCCAAAGTCAGTGTCGAGAAGGCTACTGCGCTGGCAGAACGCTTCCGCAAGGAGCGCGAGGCGCAAAACCAGGCGAGCGGCCTGGCAAGCGATTGCCGCTTCCTGATGGACCCGGGAGCGCGATGCCGCGCGGGCACCTGCCAGCTGGGCGGCTCGAACGGCGCGCTGGCGGAATAAAAAAACGCCGCGACCAGCGCGGCGTTTTCAGGGGCCCGGAGGCGGGCTCAGTTGCGGGCAGCGGCTACGCTGCGTTCCTGGCTCTTCTCAGGGACTGGCACCGTGGTGTCAACTTCCAGTACGGTGGTGGCGACATTGCCGCCTGGCGCGGTCAGCACCACCGCACCGAGGTGCTTGGCGCTGCCCAGGCCCGACCAGGAAGCGCCGATGGTCATGCTGGCGCCGGTGAACGCGGTGGTCGGCAGGCCGATCTTCAGGTTGCCGCCCAGTTCATCCTTGGCCACGGTCCACGAAGACAGCGTGTAGTTCGCGCTGCCGCCGTTTGGCGCATAACCGACCACGCAGACCTTGTAGCTGCCTGCTGCCGGCTGGTTCAGCGTGACCATCTCGTTGGAGGTCGCGCCGCCGCTGCTGCCAACCTGGGTGCCTGCGCTGTTCAGGACCACCAGGTCCAGGTCGTCGTCTGCCCCGGCCTGGTGACCGGAGGTATCGACGTCGTACAGGGCGAAGCGCGCCACCAGCGCGTTGGCCGGGACGGTAACGCTGTGCACTTTAACACCAGCATTGCCGCCGGCCTTGCAGGCTGCCACGCCGCCGTCGCCGGAAGCGTCCTTGCCGACGGTCGCGTCGCTGCGGGTGGCTGCTTTCAGGCCGCCCTTGGCGCTGGCGAGGGCGCCGTTGTAGCCGGTGCCGATGGCGAACACGGTGCTGCCGGTGGCTGCTTCGCTGTACACCTTGGCTGGCGCGGCAATCATGGCCGGCTTGGCCGACAGCGGGCTGCGCACCACATGGCCTGCGTTGTCGCTCCAAGTCAGGTTGCCGTAGGACCAGGTGTTAGGCGCTGCGCTGACATTGGTCAGGGTGACCGTGAAGCTGGCCTTGGCGCCTGGCGCCAGCGTCAGGCTGGACGGATTGACCACTACGTTAAAGCCCGGCAGGCTGGCATTGGCCGTATAGGTCGCTTCTTCGCTGCCGACGTTGGTCACGGTGCGGGTCATGCTCATCTTGCCCAGCACGGAGGCGGCGGTCAGCGACGCCAGGTTCAGGTTGTACGGCTGGATCGACCCATATGGCGCGCAGAAGCTGGCCGACAGGGTGCCCGGGATGCCGCACATGAAGCGGATCCAGTCGACGGGACCGGAGTCATACACCAGGCCTGGGTCGACCGCCTTGTTCGGACGCACATGGCCCGCGCCCTGGCCCCAGGGCAGGGTGCCGGCTGCCATGCCGGTCTGGCCGTCGGCGAAGGTGTCGTAGGCAGTGGTCATCAGCGCCGACTTGATGGCGGCTGGCGACCAGTCCGGGTGCGCCTGGCGCAGCAGGGCGCCGAGGCCGGCCACGTGCGGGCTGGACATCGAGGTGCCCTGGTAGCTTGCCCAGTTGGCGTATGGCGTCAAGGTGCCGTTGGCGATCGCGTCGCGGTCGGCCTGGCTGCTGTAGTCGGCAGTCACGCCGGCCAGGATATCGACGCCAGGTGCGGTCAGGTCAGGCTTGAGGATGTTGGCATTGTGCTTGTTCGGGCCGCGCGAGGAGAAGCCGGCCATTTGCGGCGCCGGTACGGCGCTGGTGGTCAGCACCGACTTGCCGATATTGCTCAAGCCATCCGGATGGCTGGCGATCCAGCTGCGGGCGGCCGAGCCGTCGGCGAAGTTCAGGTGCACGGTCGGGATGCTGTGCGGATCGGCGGCCGGGGACTGCGCTGCCGAGGCATCCATCAGGATCATGCCGGCGCCGCCGGCTTCCTTGACCGCGCGCGACTTGTCGACGCGGGCGCTGTTGCCGCGTTCGCACAGCAGGACCTTGCCGCTGGCCTTGGCCGGATCGAGCGCAGCGTCCGGGCCGCCGCCGTAGGTGGCGCGGTCGGCAGCGGTGTAGCACAGGCGGGCCGCGGCCTTGTCGGCGGTGCTCAGCTGGGCGTAAGGCTTGATGGCGGCATCGCGTGCCAGGATGGTCGGCGTATCCGGCAGCGGCGACTGGTTGTAGGAGGCGCCGGTGTAGCTGGCGCCGCCGACCAGGTTGACGGTGGCCACGCTGGCGCGGTTGTGGGTCGAAGCGGCCACGGTGGTCAGCCATGGTGACAGGTGGGCCACGGCGTTGGACGGGCCGGAGTTGCCGGCAGAAGCGGCGACGAACACGCCGGCGGCTGCCGCATTGAAGAAGGCCATTTCGACCGGGTCGGTGACGCTGGTCTGCGAGCCGCTGATCGAGTAGTTCAGCACATGCACGCCGTCCGCTACGGCCTGGTCGATGGCCGCCACGCTGTCGGAGTTGAAGCAGGAATTCTTGGTGCCGGTGCCGTCGGTGGCGGTGGCGTCAGGATAGGTCCAGCATACCTTGTAGGCGGCGATGCGCGCGCGCGGGGCCATGCCCGACATGCTGCCGACCGGGATGCCCGACAGGGTGCCGACCGCGCCGGAGTTGCCGCCGGCCGTGCTGGAAGTGTGGGTGCCGTGGCCGCCGTGGCCGGTCGGTCCGGCCAGCGAGTCGCGCGGCGAGACGAAATCGGTCCAGTGCAATGGGCGGCCGGTGGCCAGGAAGCCGGCGTTGAAGTAGCGCGCACCAATCAGCTTGTTGTTGCAGTGGTTGGCGGTAAAGCCTTCGCCGGTGACGCAGGCGCCGTTCCAGTTGGAAGGAGTGTCGTACACCAGGGTGCCGCTGATGTCGAAGGTCGGCTTGCCCTGGTTGTCCACGCGATCGGCGTAGGAGGTGTGCTCAGGCCAGATGCCGCCGTCGATAATGCCGATGACGATGTTCTCGCCGGCCTTGTCGGTGCCGCCCAGCTTGGCCCACAGGCCTTCGCCCGGCGTGTCGAGGCCGAGGAATTTCGGGGTGTAGTTGGTGTCGGGGCTGCGCGCTTCGTCGGCGGTGATGCTGGCCACGGCGCTGTTTTTCTTCAGTGCGCGTACTTCGGCATCGGTCAGGCGGGCGGCAAAGCCATTCAGTACCAGCTTGTATTTGTGGACGATCTGCGCGTCCGGCACCACGGCGGTGGCGCTGGCTTGCTGCTGGTCCAGGTAGGCGATGTAGTCCTGCACGTTCTGTGCGGTGACGTCCAGGCGGGTGCCGGGGGCAGGCTTGGTGGCAGCCAGGCCGCTCACGCCGCCGGTGTAGTTGGCGACTGGCGCGCCGGCCAGTTGCACAATGTAGGAGTGGCGCGCTTCTTCAGCGCCGGCTTGCACGGCCAGGCCGGACAGTACGGTCAGGACGGCCAGGGTCAGTGGTCGCAGTTGCATGGTCTTGTATCCTTAATCTTGTTTATCGTGCGCGGCGGCGGATGGCGGCCAGTCCGGCCAGGCCGAGCAGCAGCAGTGGGGCGGAACCTGGCAGTGGCACGTCGACATCCAGGTCGTCGATGGCGAATTGCGCATTGAACAGCGCCCAGTCGGCCGGGTTGACGCAGCCGCCGTTGCCGTCGAACAGGCAGGCACTGATGCTCAGGTTGGTCAGGCGCAGGGCGGCGAAGTCGGCGTCCAGCTTCCAGTTCGAGAACATGAACAGGCCGTTGGCATCCTGGCCGGCAAAGTCGGCGCTGCGGGTGACGACGCTGCCGTCATCGGTGGTGGCGTTCAGCACCAGCTGGCCATACACGCCGTCCGGCACCGGAGCGCCAGGCGCCAGGAAGGAGTAGCGCAGGGAATTCAGCGAATAGAAGCCACCGGCATGGCCGATGTCGATCGAGCTGTCATTCCAGCCGGAGTAGAAGATGCTGCCATTGCCGGAAGGGCAGGCCACGTTCGAGCCGCAGCTGCCAGGATTGCTGCCATCGAGCATGACGCCAGCGGCCAGGCCCAGGCCCGGGAAGAAATTGGACTCCCTGGCAGTAAAGGTGAGGCCGCCTTCCACGAACTTTTCGCCGTGGAGATAGGTGGTGGGCGTTTGCGAGTCCAGGTTGAGGACGCCGGCGTGGGCGGGGGCGGCCAGGATGGCCGCTGCACCGACCAGCGCGCAGCCTGCCAGGTGTTTGATACGAGTGAAATGTCGATTCATGATGCCTTCCCTTGCTTATTAGAGAGTCGTAAACGGCGAAACCTGAGTTGCACAGGTTGCAAGGAAATATAACAATGACACGGTTGAAAGTGGATAAAAATTCAATGATGTTAATTTAATTTTCTTTCGGAAAAAGCAAACAAAGTTCGGTAAGTACTATGAGGAAATTAAGTTGACGGCAAGATTCAACTTGTGAAAAATCTGCGACACTTTTAATAACATTCAGGCCCAAAATGTCTCACCTGAGACAAGCGGCCCTCACACCGCAGAAAAGGTTGTCGAAACCTAAACCCGCGTGGTAGCCTTTGCTGTTCAATTCAAGGCGGAGGTAGTACGGATGTTTGCAGCACGGATCCATGGCAAGACCAGCAAAGGCTTCACCCTGCTTGAGCTGCTGGTCGTGATTGTCATCATCGGCTTGCTGGCCGCATATGTAGGCCCGAAATATTTCTCCCAACTGGGTAAATCCGAAGTCACGGTCGCCAAGGCGCAGATCGAGGCCTTCGATAAAGCGCTGGACACCTACCGCCTGGATGTCGGCCGCTACCCGACCACGGAAGAAGGCCTGGCTGCGCTGCTGGCAGCGCCGGCCACGGCAGGCGCCAAGTGGAACGGCCCTTACCTGAAAAAAGTCGTGCCTGCCGATCCATGGGGCCGTCCATACCAGTACAAGGCGCCGGGCGCCAAGGCTGAATACGAAATCATCTCCCTCGGCAAGGATGGCCAGCCGGGCGGCGAAGGCGAGAACGCCGACATCGGCGCCCAGTAAGTACAGCGCGGCCTGAACGATGCAGTTCGACGTACGCACCTTGTCGCCGGACATGGCGATTGGCCAGATGGTGGTCGATGGCCGCGACGAGGCCGACGCGCGCCGCCAGGTGGAGGCGCGCGGCCTGTTCGTCAGTGCCATCACGCCGCGCAGCGCCGGCCTGCGCGCGGGCAAGGCCAAGGCGCTTTCGCTGGTTCTGTTCAGCCAGGAGTTGCTGGCGCTGCTGAACGCCGGCCTGGGCGTGGTGGAAGCGCTGGAAGCGCTGCTGGAGAAGGAGTCGGCGCCGGCCACGCGCGGCGTGCTGGAACGGCTGCTGGCCGGCTTGCGCGAAGGGCAGCGCTTTTCAACCGTGCTGGCCGACCAGCCGCAATTGTTCCCGCCGCTGTACGTGGGCATCGTCAAGGCGGCCGAAGGCACCAGCGACCTGCCGCGCTCCCTCGAACGTTTTATCGATTATCAGCAGCGGGTCGACCTGGTGCGCGCCAAGCTGGTGAGCGCGGCGATCTATCCCTGCATCCTGCTGCTGGTGGGCGGCGGCGTGTCGCTGTTCCTGATTGCCTACGTGGTGCCGCGCTTTGCGGAAGTTTACCAGGGAGCAGGGCGCAACCTGCCGTGGATGTCGCAGTTGATGCTGAACTGGGGCCAGTTTGCGGCCGCGCATACCGTGCCGCTGGTGGCCGGTATCGCCGCGCTGATCGGCGGCGCGGTATTCGGCGTGCGCCACCTGGTACGCAGCGGCGGCATGGCGCGCCTGCTGGCGCGCTTGCCCGGTGTCGGCGAGCGGGTAAAGATCTATGAACTGTCGCGCCTGTACCTGACGCTGGGCATGCTGAGCGAGGGCGGCATCACCATCCTGAATGCGGTGGACACGGTGCAGGCCATGGTGTCGGCCAATGTGAGGGAAGGCTTGCAGGGCGCGCGCGCCATGATCGAGGCGGGTTTGCCGCTGTCGGCGGCCTTCGAAGCCAATGGACTGACGACGCCGATTTCCCTGCGCATGCTGCGCGTGGGCGAGCGCACCGGCGAGATGGGGGCGATGCTGACGCAGTCGGCCGCCTTCTACGACGGCGAGATCGGGCGCTGGATCGATCGTTTTACGCGGACATTTGAACCGCTGCTGATGGCCGGCATCGGCCTGGTGGTGGGCGCTATCGTGGTGCTTCTGTATATGCCGATTTTTGACCTGGCCGGAGAAATGGCATGACGCTGCCGGTGCTTGACGCAAACCTGCTGTCGAAGGCGCGTGCCCAAAGCACGCTGTCCAAACGCAGCCTGGTGGAGGAGCTGGAACAGTTGTCCGGCATCGAACCGCGCATGGCGGTGCGGGCGCTGGCCCAGCCTTTCGGGCTGGCCGTGCTGGAAACGGCGGACATGCTGGCCTTCGAGCCGGCGTTCGACCTGCTGCCGCTGTCCCAGGCGATGGCGCGCCATTGCGTGCTGCTGCGCTCCCACGACGGGGCGGCAGTGGGCGTGATCGCCGATCCTTTCGACCTCGACCTGCAAACCTGGCTGGCGACGCAGGCGCGCTGCTCGGCGGCCGCGCCGCTGCAATTGCGGCTGGCGCTGCAGGCCGATATCCAGGCCTACCTGTCGAAGCAGGAAGAGTCGGCGCGCGCCGTCGACACCCTGGTGTCGGGCGGGGAAGGCCAGCGCCGCGACGGCAAGACAGCCGCCGTGCTGTCGTTCGCCTCGGTGTCGGAAGGCGCCAGCCCGGCCGTGCGGCTGGTCAACTCGACCTTGTACGATGCGCTGAAGGCCGGCGCTTCCGACATCCACCTGGAGTCGACCGCCGGCGGCCTGGCCGTCAAATACCGGGTGGACGGGGTGCTGGACCATGCCACGGCCGTCAACGGCATCGACGTGGCGGAGCAGATCATTTCGCGCCTGAAGGTGCTGGCCGAACTGGATATCGCGGAACGCCGCGTGCCGCAGGACGGCAGCTTCCGCGTCGAATCGATGGGGCGCGAGATCGACCTGCGGGTATCGATCATGCCTTCCATCCATGGCGAAGATGCGGTGATCCGTATCCTGGACAAGCGCGCCATGATCGAGTCCTACGGCTCGCTGACGCTGGAGGCGCTGGGATTCGATGAGGCTTCGCTGTCGACCTTGCGTTCGCTGGCGCAGGAAGCTTACGGCATGCTGCTGGTGACGGGGCCGACCGGTTCCGGCAAGACCACGACGCTGTATGCGGCACTGACCGAAATCCACAACGGCCGCGAGAAGATCATCACCATCGAAGACCCGGTGGAATACCAGTTGCCCGGCATCCTGCAGATCCCGGTCAATGAAAAGAAAGGCCTGACTTTTGCCAAGGGCCTGCGTTCGATCCTGCGCCACGATCCGGACAAGATCATGGTGGGCGAGATCCGCGACCGTGAAACGGCGGAAATCGCCGTGCAGTCGGCCTTGACCGGCCACCTGGTGCTGACCACCGTCCACGCCAACAACGTATTCGACGTGTTCGGGCGCTTCACCCACATGGGTATCGACCCCTATGCCTTCGTGTCGGCGCTGAACGGCATCTGGGCGCAGCGCCTGGTGCGCATCAACTGCCCGCATTGCGCGGTCGAGGTGACGCCGACCGACGAGGAACTGGAAAGCGTCGGCCTGTCGCGCGCCGACGTCTACGAATACAACTTCAAGGAAGGCAAGGGCTGCGGGGATTGCCGCGGCACCGGCTACAAGGGACGCCGCTCGATTGCGGAAATCCTGACCCTGAACGATGAAATCCGCGAACTGATCGTGGAAAAGCGGCCGATCCGGCAGATCAAGGCGGCAGCCTATGCCAACGGCACCCGCAGCCTGCGCCACGCAGCGCTGGAAGTGGTGCGGCGCGGCGATACGACGCTGGCAGAAATCAAGCGGGTGACCTTGCATGCTTAAGAATTTCACGCAATCGCTGCGCATCGAAGTCACGCCGCGAGCCTTGCGCCTGTCGCGCGTGCGGCGCTTGGGCTCGGCCGCACCGGAGCTGCTGGCCGAACAGCCACTGGCGTTGGCTGCAGCAGGGACGGCCGGCGTTGCCGAAGCCTTGCCGGGCGCGCTGGCCGGGCTGCTTGCTGGCCAGGCGGCCAGCGGCACGGCGGCCAGCTTTGTCCTGTCCGACGA
>JBCNOX010000136.1:0-10596 GCA_039593645.1 Pseudoduganella sp. | reverse complement strand
GGCACCTTGGCCAGTATGTTGTCCAGCACCCAGTACTGCAGGCGCTTCACGCGTGGCATCGGCGCCGAGATGATTCGCTCGCCGCCGGTTTTCTTTGGCATCGCGAAGCGGCGGTAATGGCTGATGCGCGAGACGCGGCGCTCGAAACTCAGGAAGCGCAGCTCGGGCAGCGTGATGCCCATGGCGGCTGCAAGTTCGCTTGCATTGTTCATCGCAGGCAGCGACCAGCGCGCGAGCTTCTCTGCATTGCTCTCGGCATGGTTCAAGCCCGCGGAAACGCCCTCGCCCAGGTAGAGCAGTTCGGTCGACCGGCGCTGGTGCCAGGCCGTCGCCCGTTCGAAACGTTCGCGTGCGCGCTTCTGGCGGGTTTCTTCGCGGCGCTGACGTGCCTTGGCCAGGCGCTCCTTGCGCATGGCCTTGAGCGCCTCTTCCGGGTCCTGGATGGTACGCAGTTCCTGTCCCAGGCGATTCAGGGCGCTACTGAGTTCGGCCTCGCGTTTGACGACTTCTTCCAGTTCGGTGGGCTGGCCGCTATTGGCTGGCCAGAAGCCGAGGCGCTGCATTTCGCCCAGCACGACTTCCTGGCGCGAGCTGTTGCGCAGGCGCTCCATCAATTCGGCGCGGGTGGTGACTGGCTTGGATTCGGTGGCGCTCATTGCATGGCCTCCTTGCGAGGCGAGCGCGAAAGATGCAAGCGCGGCGGGATTGTCATCGAAGAGCCTTTAGGACTGGGGCGCTCCACTCGATGCCATACGGCACCGGTGCGGCGAATGGACTGCAGGGCAGTCACACCGTCTTGCCGCACCGGTGTCTGTATGGCACTGTGAAGAGCGTGCCAGTGGCGCATGGGAAGAGCTGAATACGTGAACGGCGATCCACCGTTCGGGTTGCAAGAGCCATCCCGCCGTGTTTGCTGAAACGAGTATATCAGTTCGTTTGCTTTTTTCATATCAATCGTCGTCCTCAAGCCTGCTGCCGCGACATGCGCAGCGCGAGCATGTGCGCGCAAGGACCTTTGTGCATGCGGTTGAACGTGAAGAAGTTACACTGGCAGGCGCCGTCGACGATGCGTTCATCGGCGTCCAGCCGCAGCATCACCTGGTATTGGCGGTCGCCCTGTTTTGCCTGGGCGCTAAGCTGGATGCTGCCATCGGCAAATGCTTCGACCGCATGCTTGCTCATTGCGTGGAGTGCGACCAGCTTCTGGGCTTCCTCTTCCTCCGGGCTGGCGAAACGCAGCGAATCCAGCGGCAGTGGATCGCGCGCCAGTTCGCGCAGGCGGTAGACTTCATCTACCAGGTCGTAGATGACGCGGCCGGCCTGGGTGTACAAGGCCAGTGCGCGTTCGACCATCATGCGATCAAGGCCGGTATCGAGCGCCAGCTGGGCGCTGGTGGCGTACCAGCGCTTGCCCAGTGCGGCAAAGACTTTTTCCTTGCTGTCGTTGTCGATCTCGCCGCGCGGCGCCAGCAAGTCGAACTGGCCGGCGCGCGACCAGTCGTTGGCGGTCCAGCCGGAGAGACCGAGCGTGAACTGCATGTCTGGCATGTTGGCGATCCAGAAGCTTGGCAGGCCGCTGCCCATCAGGTGCACCGTGAAGCTTTGGGCGACAGGGATCAGGCGCTCGAGCAGCAGCAGGCGGCGGCGGCCCCAGACGCGGACTTCCTCGGCCGCGTTGCCGCGGTAGATGGAGCGGCGGCAGACGACTTCTTCATTCCAAGGTTCGAACACGGCGCGTACCGGCTCACCCGGCGCCAGCACGAAGCGTATCGAACGCGGGCCGACGCGTTCCTTCTTGCGCCGCATCTGCAGGCAGAAATTGTGCACGTCCATCGGGTGCAGGTCGAGCCGCCGCGCCACCATGTTCATGGCGCTGCTCACCTGCAGGAAGCCGCGCACCCAGGTGTCCGGCACGTCGATCTTCTCTTCGATGAAGTCGGGATCGTCGGCGGTCCTGACCTGGAAGCCGCTCGGGTCGATTGACAGCCTGGTGCTCTTGTAGTCGCGGATCTTCTGGAACTCGCCGTACAGGCTTTCCGAATAGTCGATGTTGGTGGTGCCGCAGGCAAAGTCGCCAACGTGGTTGAACACATTGTGACTGCAACTGAGCGAAGCGTAGCTCGACTCGTCGCGGCTGAAGCACTCGAAGAATACGCGGTCCGGGTGCACGGTGATCACCGGGTCGAGCGCGATCCACAGCTCGCGGTTGGTCTGGTACAGGTAGTTGTAGTATTTGGACTGCGCGTCGTAGAAGGGCTTCATCAGCTTTGACTTGCGCTCGCGCAGTGCACGCAGTTCGGCTTGCAGGGGCTTCAACTGCTCCCGCAGTTCGCTGCCGCGGGCCTGGAACTGCGCCAGCATCATCCCTTCGTTCTGCGCCACCCATTCCTTGTAGGCTGTCTTGTCTTTGGGCTGGTAGCGCTGGTCCGCTACCACAACGTCGTGCAGGGCGGAGATCGCTTCGCGGAAGGGAATGTGCCGGTTGATGTCGGCCACGAAGTGGGTCGGCGCACGCAGCGTGTCCGGCACGAAGCGCATATCGGTCGATGAGGCGCTGTTGCTGACGTAGGTCTCGCCGTAGTAGCGGTACTGGAATCTCATGACTTGTTTCCCCGGCCTGCGATGACTACCGGCGTATGGATCGTGATGGCTGCCGGCAGGTTCGGATAACGTTGCTGGATGGCGCGCAGCCCTTCGATGTATTGCGCCTTGTCGGCGATGGCGACGGTCACCACCTGGCGCGCGAACAGCCTGGCGACAAAGCCGGCGATTTCCTCGGACAGTTCGGCCTGGGCGCGCAGGAAAGCCTGCACCCGCCCTTTGACGACGCGGCCGCGATTCACTTGTGACAGCACGCTGAGGAAGTAAGGTTCCATGCGCTCCAGCTTATGCACGTCGCCGGCGCAGGCGCTTTCCAGCCAGGAGCTGACGAACAGCTGCATATTGGCGGAAGGGTGCTGGCTGAGTTTATCCAGCAGCTCAGTCACGTCGCCGACGTCGAAATGCCTGGTGATCATGGCGCGGCCGAAGCGCTGCGCTGCCGGATCCTGATGGTCGCACAGGTTCACCAGAAGGAGCGGTGTCCAGTCGTCGCGCGTGCAGTACTCGGTAAAGAAGGCCGAGGCGAACTCGCGGCTGTCGTCGAAGCGGCTGTCGAAGATGCGCAGCGCCGCTTCCATCTGGCTGCGCACGCGCTGCGGGTCGGAGCGGTAGGCCTCGAATGCCCATTGGCGCACGCTGGCCGTGGGGTTGCGGCCGAAGGCGGCCCATGCGGCAACGTCGAATTGTTCGGGGCGGAAGCCAGGCAGCAGCCGCGCGCCGAGCATCAGGGCGCCCTTGCTGCGCGCGGCCAGCAGGCGTGCCAGCAAGCCGGTGTCGGCCAGTTCTTCCTCGTCTTTCAGGGGCCCGGTGACCCAGGCCACCAGGTCGGCGTGCATGCCTTCGCCGGTTTCGCTGCGGAACAGGGTGTCGAGCAAGCCTTCGAGCAAAGTGTGGCGGAAGCCGGCATCGGCAGCGCTCAGGCGCTGGATGACCGGATCGACGCCGCGCCTTACGCTTGCCTCGGCGCTGGTGGCAAAAGCGATGATCAGGTCCGTTTGCGCGGCCAGGACCTGGTCCGGCAACATGCCGAACAGGCGTACCGCTGCGCCGCGCACTGCGGCATCGTCATCCTTCAGCAGCATGGCCAGCTTGGAACCGGGCAGCATGCCGGTCGGTGCCGGATGCAAGATCAGCCACTGGCAGGCCAGCAGGCGTACGGCGGCCAGCGGGTGGCCAAGCAGCTGCAACAGGCGCTCATAGGGCGCTCCGGCGGCTGCGTCGCGCAGCGGGTTTTCGATCAGCCAATGCAGGTCGGCGCCGATCGGCGGCACGGTGTTGCGTGCGTCGTCGAGGTCAGCGCAGTTGTCCAGCCAGTCAAGCAGCTGCATGACAATGGCCGGGGCCTGGCCCGGCAAGGTGGCCGCAACCTGGCACAAGATGCGGCCCTGGCGGCGCACCGCCTCCAGTGGCGCGCAGGCGACGGTGGCGACCAGCAGCGGGTCGGCTGCATAGCCAAGCGGGTCGCGCACGATGCAGTCCAGCGCGTACTGGGTGGCCTCCGGCAAGGTGCATTGGATCAGCAACAGCAGCCATTCGGTCGACGGGATGCCGGGCTCGAAACGCTGGCGCGCCACCTGGAAGGCAAAGCGTGCCGTCGGCAGGTAGGCGCTGCGCAGCAGCTCCCTTATCACGTCCAGTCCCAGGGCGGCGCAGTAGGCCTTGTTGTCGGCCAGTGCTCGCGCCGCGAATTCGTGCACGCCCGCGCAGCGGCTTTGCTGCATCAGCGAGAGCAGAGCCTGCGGTTGCGCGTCCCACAATTCGGGATAGGCTTCCTGGCGCCGCGCGTCCGGCTGGATCGGGTGGGGCTGGTACCAGCTGGTACCGTGACGGTTGCTTAGCCAGTTGCCGCGTGCGCGCAGCATTCGGTTGAACACCATCCAGTAGCTGTAGCCGTCGTAAAAACGGCCGCCGCGGGCGGTCGGCTGGCCGGCATCGCTGTCGTCCATCGCGGACAGTACGCCGAGCGCCATCTGCACGTAGGCCGGATCGCGCTCCTCCGCCAGACGGCGCAGGGTGCGCCAGCCGCGGCGGCGCAGGTAGTCGCGTGTGCGCAAGCCGTAAGCGACCTTGCTGTCCGGGCGCGAGGCTTCCTCGGCATACCTGGTATAGGCGCGGCGCACATAGAGCCACTGGCTGCTGCTGGTGTGGGTATCCGTGTCGAAGCGCTGCTGGATCAGGCCAAACAGCTCGGCATCGCCGGCCATTTCGGCCGCCTTGTAGATGTGGCGCACGGCGCGGAAAGTCCCGGCGCGCAGGCGCATCCGCTTCAGGTGGGTGCGCAGGATGCGGCGCGCCATCGGCTGGCTGAAGGATATCTGGTGCAGCTGCTCCAGCCAGTCCGACTTGGACAGGCCTTGCCATTCGTCGTCGCCGGCGACAATCGACAGCAGCTTTCCTTCGTCCTGCAGCTCCCATGCGCTGCGCAGGACGGCCGGCCAGTCGGCCAGCAGGCGGCCGGCGTGAGCCTGCAGTGCCGCGCTGTCTGCCAGCAGCAGCCAGGCTTGCAGGGCGATGCGGCGCACGGCATCGGTGCGGCCGCGTGCGTGCAGTTCCTTCATCGCGATGGCTGCACCGGTATCGCCGCAGCGGCCGATGGCCCAGGCCAGGCAGTAATCCTGCATCTCGTCGCCGCGTGCGATCAGGTCGACCATGGTGGGGACTGCGCCACGCAGGCGGCGCTCGCCGATGCGCCAGATGACGCGGTTGCGGTGGTGCTGGTCCAGCTTCTTCCAGTTCCCGGCTTGCAGTTGCTGCAGCAGCGTGACAGCTGCGGCGTCGGGCGGGTTTTGCGCAGGTGCCGGGGCGGGGGGCGCGCTTTGCGGCGCGGCGGGTTCGGGGGCGGCTGACGGGTCGACGAAGCCCTGCGCGGCGCGTTCGATCAGCGCCAGTTCGAACAGGGTCTCGGCGGCCTGCCAGTCAACGGGCTGCGGCGTGCGCGTGCTTTCACGCCACTCTTCGCCGGTGCGGCCTTGGCGCAGGTTGACCAGGTAGCGGGCCGCAGCGCCGGCCACCTCGCATAGCTCGATCTCGCAATGGATGATGGCGTCTTTTTGCCTGCGAACCAGGCTGCTTTTCCGAATCAGCTTCACTGTAGGGCGGGCCTTGACTTGAAATGCGGTTAACTCAACAGGACGATGGTAGCCAATCCTGAAAGTGTTTGCAAATAAAGCAATGCCTACCTCGGCCTGAGCAGCGCTTCCATCAGGTGTTCGCAAGCTGCGGCCAGCTTGTCCAGGCTAGCCTCGCGCAAGGCGTTGGTGTCGACCGTGTGCTGCGTCGCCAGCCCGGCCCAGCGCAGCAGGGCGCGGCCAGCTTGCGGATGATCGAACAGGCCATGCAGGTAGGTGCCGAGCACCTGGCCATCGGTGGAGATGGCGCCTTCCGGCCGGCCGTCGATGAAGAAGGCCGGCTGCGCCAGGGCCGGGCCGTCCGACACGCCCATGTGGATCTCGTAGCCGCTGACCGGCGCATCGTCGAAGGTGCAGTGGCCGTTGACTTGCGCCAGGCGCTTGTCGCGGGTGAGCTCCGTCCGTATGTCCAGCAAGCCAAGGCCCGCTTCGCTGCCTGCCCTGCCTTCCACGCCGTGAGGGTCGTCAACCTGGGTGCCCAGCATCTGGAAGCCGCCGCAGATGCCGATTACCTTGCCGCCATAGCGCAGGTGGCGTGCAATGGCCTGCGGCCAGCCACCTTCCTTCAGCGCGGCCAGGTCGTCGCGTGTGTTCTTGCTGCCGGGGAGGATGAGCAGGTCGGCCGGCGGGATCGCCTCGCCCTTGCGCACGAAGCGCAGGTCGACGCCGGGGTGGGCGCGCAGCGCATCGAAGTCGGTATGGTTGCTCATGCGCGGCAGGCTTGGCACCACCACGCGGAAGGCCCCGCGTTCGGCCTGCACTGCTTGCACCGCGTCTTCGGCATCGAGATAGAGGCCGTGCAGGTAAGGCAGCACGGCCAGCACCGGCTTGCCGGTTTGTCGCTCCAGCCATTCCAGGCCCGGCTCCAGCAGCTCGATGTCGCCGCGGAAGCGGTTGATGACGAAGCCAATGATGCGATTGCGTTCGCTCTCGGACAGGCAGGACAGGGTGCCGACAATGTGGGCGAACACGCCGCCGCGGTCGATGTCGGCGCACAGGATGACGGGGCAGTCCACCGCTTCCGCAAAGCCCATGTTGGCGATGTCGCGGTCGCGCAGGTTGATTTCCGCCGGGCTGCCTGCGCCTTCCACCACCACGGTTTCGTATTGCGCCAGAAGGCGCTGGTGGGATTCCAGCACGGCCGCCATGGCGACGGTCTTGTACTGGTGGTAGTCGCGCGCATTCATGTCGCCGCGCACTTTGCCGTGGATGATGACCTGGGCGCCGATGTCGCTGCTTGGCTTGAGCAGCACCGGATTCATGTCGGTGTGTGCCGGGATGCCGGCAGCAATCGCCTGCAGCGCCTGGGCGCGTCCGATTTCACCACCGTCGATGGTGACCGCGCTATTCAGCGCCATGTTCTGCGGCTTGAAGGGAGCGACGTTCACGCCGCGCTGTTTGAGCAGGCGGCACAGGGCTGCGACGATGGTGCTTTTGCCGGCGTCGGAGGTGGTGCCCTGGACCATCAGGGTGCGGTAAGGGAAGCTCATTTTGCGGGGCGGTGCTTGCGGGCTTCTTCCAGCTTTTCGCACAGGACGGCGGTCCCGGCGATCATGCGCGGGCCGGCCCGATTGAGCATGCTGCCGTCGATCGTGAACAGGTTGTCCTGCCTGGTCGCCAGGAGTGTCTTGTAGGGGCGCCACAGGCTGACGCCGCCGTAGTCTTTTTCCGCGGTGGCAAAGACTGCTTCGGGATCTGCTTCCAGCACAGCTTCCAAGCTGACGACCGGCGCGGTCACTTTCTGGTCGGCGAAGATGTTCTGGCCTCCGCATACTTTCAACGCGTCGCTGACGATATGCTCACCGTTCAGGGTGTAGAGCGGCTTATCCCAAACCTGGTAGAAGGTGCGCACCGGCGGGCGCGCGGCATATTGCGCGCGCAGGCTGGCCAGCTTCTGGCGCAGTTCCCTGGCCGCGGTGTTGGCGGCGGGCTCGGTGCCGAGAAGCTTGCCCATCTTTTCCAGGTTGTCCGCGATCTGGTCCAGCTTTTTCGGCTCACTGTGGAAGATCGGAACGCCGAGCTGGCGCAACTGGTCGATCTGGCGTTCGGAAGTGCCGTGGCGCCAGACGACCAGCAGGTCCGGCTTCATCGCCAGCAAGCGTTCCATGTCGACCTGGCGGTTGTCGCCGACGCGAGGGATCTGCTTGGCGGCTTCCGGGTAGTCGCTGTAGCTGACAGCACCCACGATCTTGCTGCCGCCGCCGGCTGCGAACAGCAATTCCGTGACGTGCGGCGCCAGGGCCACCACACGTTGCGCCGGCTTTTGCAGCGTGACTGGCTTGCCATCGTCGTCGTTGACGGTGATGGCGGCGTGCGCCTGGAACTGAGTCGCGCACAGCGCGGAGATCAGCAAGTATCGTTTCATCGGTCGGTCCATTCGTTCAATGCCAGTTCGAGGCGTCGCCAGCCTGCTTGGTCGGGAGGCAGTCCGAGGCGGATGCCGCGTGCCGCCTCGCGGAACAGGCGCACCCAGATGCCGCGGCGCGCCATATGGTCGTGGAATTCTTCGGCGCGCGGCTCCGGCCACCATTGGAACAGCGCGGTGCCATTGCTCGCAATGCCATGGCTGGCGAGTAGCTTGCGCAGGCGGCTGCCTGCCGCGTGCAGCTGGTCCTGCGTGGTGCGCTGCCAGGTCCTGTCCTCGAGCGCGGCGCGTGCGACTTGCTGTGCCGGGCCGCTGACGGCCCATGGGCCGAGCATGTCAGCCAGCGGTTCCAGGATGTCGTCGTGTGCGGCGGCAAAGCCGAGGCGCACTCCGGCCAGGCCGAAAAACTTCCCCACGGAGCGTAACACGACCAGGCCAGGGGTTTGCGTGGCGTCAGCCACGCTGTGGGCGCCATCGGTATCGGCGAAGGCTTCATCGACGACCAGCCAGCCACCGCGTGCCGCCAGTGTTTCAGCCCACCGGAGCAGTGTGGCGCGCGGTACAAAAGCGCCGGTAGGGTTGTTCGGGTTGCAGACCACCACCACCTCGGCGCTGGCGACCTCGGCGTCAAGCTCGCCGTAAGGGATCGCACTGGCCTGATGGCCGTGCTGCGACCAGTGGTGCAGGTGCTCCGCGTAGCTTGGGCTGGCGACTACGACGCGCGATGGTTGCCGCAGCCGGGGCAGGGCCTGGATTGCTGCCTGCGTTCCCGCGACAGCCAGCATGCGCGGTGCGCCGTAGTAGCGTTGCGCGGCTTCCAGCAGGGCGGGATCATGCTCGGGCAGGCGGTGCCAGGCATCTGCCGTGAGTGCTGGCGCTGGATAGCCATTTGGATTCAGGCCGGTCGAGAGGTCGAGCCAGTCGCTGCGGCCGTAGCGCCGTGCTGCTTCGCGCAGCTTGCCGCCGTGTTCAAGCATGTTGTGCTCCGCAAGCCAGGGCCAGCATGACGGCCATCCACAGCCCGGTTGTGTTGCGGACCAGTCGCCAGGCGCGCGGAATGTCTGCGGCCGATGCCGGGGCGCCTTCGCCAAGCGGCGGGCGCTGTTCGATCTCGCCGCCGTAGCTTGCGGCGCCGCCCAGTTGCAGGCCCAGTGCACCGGCGCCGGTCGACATGACCGGGCCGGCGTTCGGACTGCTCCAGGCTGGGGCTTGCTTGCGCCAGCAGGCCAGGGCGCGGCGCGTGCTGCGCGCCCCGGGCGCCAGCAGTGCGTAGCTGATTGCGGTCAGCCGTGCCGGCAGATAGTTGAGGGCGTCGTCGATGCGGGCGGCGCTGCGGCCGAACAGGTTGAAACGCTCGGTGCGGTAGCCCCACATGGCGTCCAGCGTGTTCGCGAGGCGGAACATCAGGGCGCCAGGGCCGCCGGCAACGGCGAACCAGAACAGCGTGCCAAATACGGCATCGTTGCCGTTCTCCAGCATGGACTCGGTGGCGGCCTTGGCGAGGTCGGATTCGCTGGCGTGCGCGGTGTCGCGGCTGACGATGCGGGCGGTCAGGTTGCGGGCAGCCGGCAGGTCGCCAGCCTGCAGCGCACGCCCGATGGGGAGCATATGGTCGCGCAGGCTGCGCAGGCCAAGGCAGAAGTAGAGGAGGATTGCATGCAGGGCCACCGTTGCCGCGGGCGGCATCGGCTGGGCGCAGGTCCATGCGGCCAGCAGGGTGAGGGGCATGACAGCGAACGTCCAGGCCAGTGTGCCGCGAGCGAAGCGGGCAAAAGACGAGGAAGCGCCGGTGCGATTCATGCGCTTCTCGATCGCACCAGCGAGACGGCCGAAGCCGACCAGCGGGTGGAAGCGCGACACTTCACCCAGGATCGCGTCAAGCAGCACGCCTGCCAGCAGGGCTGCCGCGAAAATGGTCCAGTCCAGGCCTGCCAGCAGCATCAGGCGCCTTTCAGCATCAGCGGCAAGCCTGCCGCTACAAAAGCCACGCGGTCGCATACCGCGGCAACCGACTGGTTCAGGCGGCCGGCTTCGTCGGCGTAACTGCGCGAGACCGCGCCCCAGGGTACGATGCCCATGCCGACCTCATTCGATACCAGCACCACGTCGCCACGGTCGGCCGCGAGTTCATCCAACAGGGCCGCACGCTGTTCGTGGAAGCGGGCCGGCAGTTCGATCGTGCCGACATCCGGATACTGCGTGCCGTCGCTGAACATCAGGTTGGACAGCCACAGCGTCAGGCAATCAACCAGCACCAGGCGCTGCGGCGCACGCCATGAAGCCAGGGCAGCGGCTAGTGCGACAGGTTCTTCCACGGTGTGCCAGTGCTGCGGGCGTTGCGCGCGGTGTTGCGCGATGCGCGCCGACATCTCCGCGTCGCCAGCGGCTGCGGTGGCGATGTAGACCACCTCCTTCCCGGAGGCTGCGGCAAGCCGCTCGGCATAGGCGCTCTTGCCGGAGCGTGCGCCGCCGAAGACCAGCGTGCGGGTCATGGCGCGCTCC
>JBCNOX010000135.1:0-10684 GCA_039593645.1 Pseudoduganella sp. | reverse complement strand
CGTGCCACCCAGTTCGTCGATCGCCAGCTTGCCTGGCAGCGGGCCCGCCACCGCGCATTCGATGCAGTTGAAATAGATCGACCATCCTTGCGCGGGCAGGGGATTGCTGTCCGCGTTGGTGAACTCAAGCCGCCCGCCCTTGCCCCAATCCTGCTGCTCCCAGCGGGCCTGCAGCCGCCCGCCACTGGCGTACTGCGGCGCCGCGCCGGCGGACGAAAGCGCCAGCAGCAGCGCGAGGCAAACAAGCGCATTTTTTGAGGTCATGGAGGTAGCCGGAGTCGCGTTGTGAAGCTCGTAACGTTAGCATAAGTGCCAACGGGCGGTGCCGGGCACTTGTTAACGGTTTCTGTGGAAAAGTCTGTTAACAAGGAAGGGAGCCGCGCGTTAAGGCCATGATTTGATGGCGAAAAAACCTGCTGCGCAAATAAGTGGCAGCGCCGGCATAATTGCATAACTCTTAAGGGGCGGAGCGTCGTCGTTGATCGATTGACGGAAACGGTCTATCATCGGCCCCATGAAATTCCGCCGGACTTCCAGGATCGTGGCCGCAATGGTGGCGCTGTTCAGCATGCTGTTCATGCAGCTTGCGGTAGCGTCCTATTCCTGTCCTGCCGCCGCAGTACCGCTTGCCAGCGACGCCCAGTGCGCCGGCATGGACCCGGCCCAGCCCAGCCTGTGCAAGGCCAAGGCGACCAACCTGGCCGCCAAGCAGTCGCTCGACAAGCCCGACCTGCCGCCGGTGCTGCCTTTCATCGCAGCCGACCTGGCGGGCACCGTGGTTGCCGATGCCTGGGCCCCCGACGCCGGAGCAGGGGCGGCCGCCCCGCCAAGCCTGGCGCGCAGTTTATCGCCGCCGCACGCCATAGAGCATTGCTGCTTCCGCACTTGACCTTCCCGTTTGCCTGATGCCGTTTCGCGCCTGCCTGCGTGGCCCGCGCGTGGTTTTCTTTGCATTCCGGAGGTTTCATGTTTTCCCTGTTTACCAGGCGCTGCCTGGCGTTAGGCTGGGCCTTGGCGTTTGCCGCCGAGGCTCAGGCGCTGACGCTGGCGCAAGCGCAGCAACGCGCCATTGAGCGATCGCGCCAGCTTGCCGCGCAAGGCCATGCTGCCGATGCCGCGCGCGACATGGCTGTCGCCGCCGCGCAATTGCCCGACCCGGTGCTGAAAGCCGGTGTCGACAACCTGCCCGTCAGCGGTGCGGACCGCTACCGCATCGGCGCCGACTCGATGACCATGCGCCGTATCGGCGTGATGCAGGAACTCACCAGCAGCGACAAGCGGCGCTGGCGTGCCGCCCGCTTCGAAAGCGAAGTCGCTCGCAGCCTGGCTGCGGCCGAAGCGCTGTCGGCCAACATCCAGCGCGACACCGCCATTGCCTGGCTTGACCGCTACCATCTCGAGCGCATGAGCGCCGAGCTGGCGCGCCAGGCCGCCTTGTCGCGCGACGAAATCACTGCTGCGGAAGCGGCTTATCGCGGCGGCCGCTCGGGCCAGGCCGGCTTGCTCGAGGCGCGGGCAACCCTGCTGGCGCTGGAAGACCGTGCAACGGAAATTGGCCTGCAGGCGCGCAATGCCGCCATCATGCTGGCACGCTGGACCGGCGAGCCGGTGGACGCGGCGCTCGATGGCAGCGTGGATACCGGCAGCATCGCGCTGGCCCCAACCGCGCTGGAGGCAACGCTCGAACATCATCCCCAGGTGGCGGTGTTGACGCGCCAGGCCGAAGTGGCGCAGGCGGAAGCGGGGCTGGCGCGCGCCAACCGCATGCCCGACTGGAGCGTGGAAGTGGCCCTGCAGCAGCGCGGGCCGGGTTATCCGGGCATGGTGTCGTTTGGCGTGTCGGTGCCGCTGCAATGGGATCGCGGCCGCCGCCAGGACCGTGAGTTGTCGGCGCGGCTGGCGATGGCCGGGCAGGCGCAGGCGGAGCGCGACGAAGCCTTGCGCGAACACGTGGCCGAAGTGCGCAGCCAGCTGGCCGCGTGGCAGGCAGGCCGCGAACGCATCGCCCGTTTCGAGAAGGAAGTGCTGCCGCTGGCGAGCGCGCGTACCGAGGCCGCGCTGGCTGCCTACCGTGGCGGCAAAGCCAGCCTGGCGGAGGTGCTGGCGGCACGCCGGTCGGAAAGCGAGCAGCGTCTGCAAGCGCTGCAGCTTGAACGGGACAATGCGCGTGTCTGGGCGCAATTGACTTACATCCTGCCGGCGAAAGGCCACCCATGAAAAAGAATGCAATGATCGCCGCCATTGTGGCGGCTGGCGCGCTGGGCGCCGTGGGAGCCATCGGCGGCTACCAGCTGGGCAAGCGCCAGGCGGCGCCGGCACAAGCCCCGGCTGCCGCGGCGGAAGGCCGCAAGCCCCTGTACTGGCACGATCCAATGGTGCCGGGCCAGAAGTTCGACAAGCCCGGCAAGTCGCCCTATATGGACATGCAGCTGGTGCCGGTCTACGCCGACGAGGGCGCCGACACGGGCGGCGTCAGCATCAGCCCGCGCGTGCAGCAGAACCTTGGCGTGCGCACGGCGCCGGTCGCCAGTGCGCCGCTGCCGCTGACGGTGTCCGCGGTCGGCAACGTGGCTTTCGACGAGCGCGAAGTGGCGGTGGTGCAGTCCCGCGCGGATGGCTTTGTCGAACGCGTGCTGGTGCGCGCGCCGCTGGAGAATGTGCGGCGCGGCCAGCCGCTGGCCGAAGTCACCCTGCCGGACTGGGTGGCGGCGCAGGAGGAGTTCCTGGCCGTGCGACGCATGCAGGCCGGCGCCGCTCCGGGCCTGCTGGATGCGGCGCGCCAGCGCATGCTGCTGGCGGGCATGAGCGAGCAGCAGGTGCGGCAGGTGGAATCGGGCGGCCGCGTGCTGGCGCGCCAGGTGCTGGTGGCGCCGCGCTCCGGGGTGGTGACCGAACTGTCGGCGCGCGAAGGCATGGCGGTTGCCGCCGGCGCGCCGCTGTACCGCATCAACGGGCTCGATACGGTCTGGGTCAACGCGGAGCTGCCGGAAAACGTGGTGGCGCAGGTGCCGGTGGGCACGCAAGTGTCCGCGCGTGCGGCGGCCTTGCCGGACGTTGAGCTGCACGGCAAGGTGGCGGCGACCCTGCCTCAGGTGAGTGCGGCAACGCGCACCTTGCAGGCGCGCATCGAACTGTCGAATCCGGGCGGGCGGCTGGCGCCCGGCATGTTCGTGACGCTGTCGTTTGCGCCGCGCCAGCGGCAGCCTGCGCTGCTGGTGCCGTCGGAAGCGGTGATCCGCACCGGCACACGCAACGTCGTGATGGTCGAGGAGGGCGCCGGCAAGTTCGCGCCGGTGCAAGTCGAACTGGGCGCGGAGGCGGGCGGCCAGGTCGAAATCCGGGCGGGCTTGCAGGCGGGGCAGAAGGTGGCCGTCTCCGGCCAGTTCCTGGTCGATTCGGAAGCGAACCTGAAAGGCAGCGGCCAGCGCATGGCCGGCCCGGCGCCGCTGCTGCATCGCGGCGAGGCGACCGTGGAGGCGGTGGACAAGGATGAAATCACTTTGTCGCATGGGCCGATTGCCACGCTCAAATGGCCGGCGATGACGATGGCGTTCAAGCTGCCGCGCGGCGGCCTGCCGCTGCACGTCGCGGCGGGCGATCGCGTGTCGTTCGAATTCGTACAGCAGGCGGACGGCAGCTTCCAGGTCACGGCCATGACACCAGCGGCGCACCAGCACGGGGACGGCAAATGATCGCGAAACTGATCCTCTGGTCGATCCGCAACCGTTTCCTGGTGCTGCTGGCATCGGTGCTGCTGGCCGGCTGGGGCGCCTGGGCGCTGCAGCGCACGGCGCTGGACGCGATTCCGGACCTGTCCGACGTGCAGGTCATCATCCGCACCAGCTTCCCGGGGCAGGCGCCGCAGATCGTTGAAAACCAAGTTACCTATCCGCTGACCACGCAGATGCTGTCGGTGCCTGGCGCCCGCACGGTGCGCGGCTATTCCTTCTTCGGCGACTCCTTCGTGTACGTGCTGTTCGAGGACGGCACGGACCCGTACTGGGCGCGCTCGCGCGTGCTGGAGTACCTGAACCAGGTGCAGTCGCGGCTGCCGCCCCAGGCGCGCGCCTCGCTGGGACCTGATGCGACGGGCGTTGGCTGGGTATTCGAATATGCGCTGGTGGACCGCAGCGGAAAGCACGACCTGGCGCAGCTGCGCGCCTTGCAGGACTGGTTCCTCAAGTACGAACTGAAAGCGGTGCCGAACGTGGCCGAAGTGGCCAGCCTGGGCGGCATGGTCAAGCAGTACCAGGTGGTGCTCGACCCGGCCCGGCTGCGCGCCTTCAATATCACCCACGGCAGGGTGATCGACGCCATCCGCCGCGCTAACCAGGAAACCGGCGGCTCGGTGCTGGAGCTGGCGGAAGCGGAGTATATGGTGCGCGCTTCGGGCTACCTGCGTTCGCTGGAAGACTTCCGCCAGATTCCGCTGGCGGCCAGCGAAGGTGGAGTCGCGGTGCGCCTGGGCGATGTGGCGACCATCCAGCTGGGCCCTGAAATGCGGCGCGGAATCGCCGAACTGAATGGCGAAGGCGAGGTGGCGGGCGGCGTGATCGTCATGCGTTCGGGGAAGAACGCGCTGCAGACGATCGATGCGGTGAAGGAGCGCCTGGCGGCGCTCAAGGCCAGCCTGCCGCCCGGGGTGGAGGTTGTGCCGGTGTACGACCGCTCGAACCTGATCCGCCGCGCGGTCAGCAACCTTGAAACCAAGCTGGTGGAGGAATTCGTCGTCGTCGCCCTGGTGTGCGCGGTATTCCTGTTCCACCTGCGCTCCGCGCTGGTGGCGATCGTGTCGCTGCCGCTGGGTGTGCTGGCTGCCTACCTGGTGATGCATTACCAGGGCGTCAACGCCAACATCATGTCGCTGGGCGGGATTGCGATTGCCATCGGCGCCATGGTCGACGCGGCGGTAGTGATGATCGAGAACGCCCACAAGCATATCGAAGCGTGGCGCCACGCCCATACCGACCGTGCACTGGAAGGCGAAGAGCACTGGCAGGTCATCGGCGCCGCAGCGGCGGAAGTTGGGCCTGCGCTGTTCTTCTCTCTATTGATCATCGTGCTGTCCTTCATCCCGGTGTTCACGCTGGAAGCGCAGGAAGGAAGGCTGTTTGCGCCGCTGGCCTTCACCAAGACGTATGCGATGGCGGCAGCGGCGGCGCTGGCGGTGACGCTGATCCCTGTCCTGATGGGCTACCTGATTCGCGGCCGCATTCCGGACGAACACGCCAATCCCCTCAATCGCTGGCTGATCGCGCTGTACCGCCCCCTGCTCGAACGCGTGCTGCACTGGCCGAAAGCCACGCTGGCCATCGCGGCGGCCGTGGCGGTGCTGTCGCTGTGGCCCCTGGCGCGCATGGGCGGCGAATTCATGCCGCCGCTGGACGAAGGCGACTTGCTGTACATGCCTTCCGCCTTGCCGGGCCTGGGCGCTGGCAAAGTGCAGCAGCTGCTGCAGCAGACCGACCGCATGATCAAGACCGTGCCCGAAGTGCAGAGCGTCTTCGGCAAGGCAGGCCGGGCGGAAACGGCCACCGATCCGGCTCCGCTGGAAATGTTCGAGACCACCATTCAGTTCAAGCCGCGCGACCAGTGGCGGCCGGGCATGACGCCGGACAAGCTGGTGGCGGAACTGGACCGCATCGTCAAGGTGCCGGGCCTGGCCAATATCTGGGTGCCGCCGATCCGCAACCGGATCGACATGCTGGCTACCGGCATCAAGAGCCCGGTGGGCATCAAGGTGTCGGGCCCCAGCCTGCAGGAGATTGATCGCATTTCCGGCGAGATCGAGCGGGTGGTGCGTCCGGTGGCCGGCGTCTCGTCGGCGCTGGCGGAACGCCTGAACGGAGGACGCTACATCGACGTCGCCATCGATCGCGCCGCGGCGGGTCGCTATGGCCTGAACATCGACGAAGTGCAAAGTATCATTGCCAGCGCGGTGGGCGGCGACAATGTCGGCGAGACGGTCGAAGGCCTGCAGCGCTTCCCGATCAATGTGCGCTACCCGCGCGAACTGCGCGATTCGCTCGAGAGCCTGCGCGGCTTGCCGCTGCTGACCGAACGCGGGGCCCAGTTGCGCCTGGCCGACGTGGCAACGGTGCGCATCAGCGATGGGCCGCCCATGCTGCGCAGCGAGAACGCGCGCCTGTCCGGCTGGGTGTACGTGGACATCCACGGCCGCGACCTGCGTTCGGCAGTACAGGAAATGCAGCGGGCCGTCGCCGCCAGCGTCAAGCTGCCGGCCGGCTATTCGGTCTCGTGGTCGGGCCAGTTCGAGTACCTGGAGCGCGCAACGGCGCGCCTGCAGGTCGTGGTGCCCGCTACCCTGCTGATTATCTTCGTGCTGCTCTACCTCACCTTCCGCCGTGCCGACGAGGCTGCGCTGATCATGGCAACACTGCCGTTCGCGCTGGCCGGCGGGGTCTGGCTGCTGTGGGCACTGGGCCACAACCTCTCGGTGGCCTCAGGTGTTGGCTTTATTGCACTGGCCGGCGTGGCGGCGGAATTCGGCGTCATCATGCTGCTCTACCTGAAGCATGCCTGGGAGGCACGCGAAGCGGCAGGGCGGCACAGCGAGGCCGACCTGCTCGACGCGATCCGCGAGGGCGCCGTACTGCGGGTGCGGCCAAAAGCCATGACAGTCACCGTGATCGTGGCCGGCCTGGTGCCGATCATGGTCGGCGCCGGCACCGGCTCGGAAATCATGCAGCGCATTGCTGCGCCGATGGTGGGGGGAATGTTGTCCGCGCCCCTGCTATCGCTGTTTGTCGTTCCTGCGGCATACTTGCTGCTTCGGCGGCACAAAAGACCTATGGAGAATTAATATGAAAGCAATTAACACCACCCTGCAAGCAGCCATCCTGGCAGCGGCCTTCCTGGCCGGCGCTCCTGCCATGGCCAGCCACGGCGACCACAGCGACCATGGCCAGCAAGCCGCAAGCGCCATGGCCGATACCGCCGACGGCGAAATCAAGAAGGTCGACAAGCCGTCCGGCAAGCTGACCATCAAGCACGGTGAACTGAAAAACATGGGCATGGGCGCCATGACCATGGTCTTCCGAGTCAAGGACGCCGCCATGCTGGACAAGGTGAAGGCAGGCGACAAGGTGCGCTTCACGGTTGAAAACGCCAATGGCGCGATGACCGTGACTGCCATCGAAGTGGCGAAGTAAGCATGAACCGATTCGTCAGGACATGGATGCTGTGGCTGTTGATGCTGGCCTTGCCTTTGCAAGCGCTGGCCAACGCCGCCCAGCTGTCTTGCGCAATCGGTGAGTACCACACGGGTCAATCGCCGCGCCTGAAGCACGATGTCAAATCGATCAAAAAGGGCGCCGGTTCGGTGCAGGAAACGAGTCATGCAGCCTGCGTTGCTTGCGCCAGCGGCTGCTGCGCTTCGGCAGCGATGCCAGGGTGCCTGGCCGCACCTGCACCATGGATGATCGGCTCCGGCCCGTATTTCGCCTTCCAGCCGGTTTTCCACGCCGGCCATATCCCCGATGAGCCGGAGCGACCCCCGCGCCAGCCGGCTTCCTGATATCTGGTTTCCAGGAACGGAGCCGCCCTCGCGCGGCAACGGATATGCCGCACGGCGTGCGGCAGGCGATTATTGAGGACTTTATGAGACAAGCATTCTGGTCACGCCGGCTACACAAGTGGCTTGGCCTGCTGGTCGGCATCCAGGCATTGTTCTGGATGGCGAGCGGCGTGTACATGGCTGCAATTTCGATCGATATCATCCACGGCGACCACATGGCGCACGTGGAGCGGCCGGCCATCGTGGCGAAAGCGGTTGCGGTGCAGCCTGCGCAATTGGCGGAGCAGTTTCCCGGCATGACGGGTTTCCGCCTGAAGCAATTGCTGGGCAAGGAAGTATATGAAGTGAAGTATGCCGGCGGCACAGGCCTGGCCGATGCCGCCAGCGGCCGGCAAATGGACCCGCTTGGCGAAGCACAGGTGCGTGAACTGGCATTGCAGGCTTACCAGGGCGACGGCAGCTTGAGCGGCATCAGCCTGCTGAAGCAGCTGCCGCGCGAAGTCGCTGCACGCAAGGCGCCGCTGTGGCGCGCCGACTTTGACGATTCCAACGGCAGCACCCTGTACATATCGCCGTTCACGGGCGAAGTCGTGGCCAAGCGGCACTCGCTGTGGCGGGCGTACGACTTCCTGTGGATGTTGCACATCATGGACTATGACAAGCGCACGGATGTGAATAACACATTGCTGCGCAGCGCTTCCATCGCCGGCACCGTGTTCGCCTTGAGTGGGCTTTGGCTGCTGTGGTTCACGGTTCGCAGGAGGGCCGCGCAATGACGCCACTGCTGCGAAAACTGCATAAATGGGTCGGCCTGGTGATTGGCGTGCAATTCCTGCTCTGGCTGGCGAGCGGGATGGTCATGAGCCTGTTCGACCGGGACGCGGTCGAAGGAATGGAACACCGCGCACCGCCGAAAATGGCGATGGAATGGCCAAGGGATGGCCTGCTGTCCCCGGCCGAGGTGCTGGCCGCCTCCGCCAGGCCGGTTGAAACGGTCGAAAGCTTCTGGCTGCTGCAGGCGCCTGCCTACATGCTGAAGAACAGCCAGGGGAACTGGCTGGTCGATGCGCGCAGCGGGGCCGCGCTGACGGTCACGGCGGCGCATGCCCTTGAAGTCGCACGTGGCGGCTACGTCGGCGAAGGCAGGCCCGGCCAGCCGCAGTGGGTGCCGGAACCTACGCTGGAAATCCGCAAGCACCGCGGGCCCGCCTGGCGCGTCGACTTTGACGACAAGGAAGCGACGACCATCTATGTGTCGGCCGTCGACGGCCGCATCCTGGAGCGGCGCAACGCCACCTGGCGCCTGTTCGACATTGCGTGGATGCTGCACATCATGGATTACAGCGGCCGCGAAGACTTCAATAATTCGCTGCTGCTGATGGCCGCCCTGGGCGGCCTGTGGATGGCGCTGAGCGGCATCTGGCTGCTGTGCACCAGCGTGCGCCTGCATGATTTTGTGCCGGGGCGCCTGCTGCCGGCGCGGCAAGTGACCGTGGTCGATGAGGCGGGCAAGCGCATCGGCACCGTCAAGTCGCGCCACGGCGATACGGTGTTCGATGCGCTGGCCCGTTCCGGCATACAGCTGCCGTCCAACTGCGGCGGCGGCCAAAGCTGCGGCCTGTGCGAGGTACGCGCCTGCCACAACGCGCCGCCTGCATCCTCGTCCGATAGCGAGCACATTCCCGACCAGCGCCTGCGCCGCGGACATCGGCTGGCGTGCGGCATGGCCGTCACGGCCGACATGGAAATCGCCGTCAGCCACGGCGCGGCCCTGATGGTCAGCCGCATAGCGACAGTGGAAGGCGTGCGCGACATCACCCCGACCCTGCGCGAGGTTGTGCTGCGGCCGGACCTGAAAGCCGGCGCAGACTTCCGGCCTGGCAGCTATGTGCAGCTGCATATTCCGCGTGGACGCGGCCTGTTCGGCCCGCGCAAGCCGCTGCGCCGTTCCTACTCGCTGTCGCTGCCCGTTGCGCAGGCGGGCGGCTGTGTGACGCTGCTGGTGCGTCACATTGCAGGCGGCATCGGCTCATCGTATGTGCATGCGCTGAAGCAGGGCGACCGGGTTACCTTCAATGCTCCCTTCGGCGAATTCGCCCTGCGCCGGGGAAGGAATGAAAAAGTCTTCATCGGCGGCGGCGCCGGCATGGCGCCGCTGCGAGCGATGATCCGCGCCCAACTGGAGTCGGGCGCGATGGAAAAGGTGCGTTTCTGGTACGGCGCGCGCGACGAAAACGAAGTGCCGTACCGGGAGGAGTTTGACGCGCTGGCGGCGCGCTACAAACATTTCAGCTGGCACGTCGTGCTGTCCGGCGGCGGGCGCATGGTGCACGAAGTGGTTCGGGACGAATTCATGGCGAAGGAGCAGAGCGCCAGGGATTGCGATTTCTACGTCTGCGGCCCGCCGGCCATGCTGCACGCGACGCGCGAAATGCTGAAAGAGCAGGGCGCGCAGCGCGTGTCCTTCGACGACTTCAAGATCTGAGCGTTATCAGGTGCGGGCGAACTCGATGCGCTGCTTGCGCGGGTTCGGCCGCACGATATGCTCGAGGGGCAGCACGGTGGACTGCTTGATCTTTTTCAGCGCGATATTGGATTTGACGTTCACCACGCCTGGCAGCAGCAGGAGTTCCTTCATCATCAGGTCGGCGAACGAGGCCAGGTCGTGTGACACCACCCGCGCCACATAGTCCGCTTCGCCCGTCACCGAGAAACACTCCATCACTTCCGGCACGTCGCGAATCGCCTTTTCAAACGCGTCGCCGCGCTTCTCGCCATGGCGGTCCAGCGTGATATGGACGAAGGCCATCACGTCCAGCCCCACCGTGGATGGTTCCAGCACCGCCGCGTAGTGGTCGATGATGCCCGCCTCGCGCAGCCGCTGCACGCGCCGGCCCACCTGCGACACCGACAAATGCAGCACTTCCGCCAGGGCGGCATTGGTCGCTTCCCCGTTGCGCTGCAGCTCGTTCAGCAGGGACAGGTCGTGGCGGTCGACAGTAATCATCGTCAGGTCCTTGAGTTGTGCGCAAAATGCGCATATTTGACGGCTGGTGGCGTGCAAAACGCGCAAAAAATCCAAAATCAGTGCGTAGTATATCCGGTATCCATACATTTTCCGGAGACAGCAAATGACCGACTCACTGT
>JBCNOX010000134.1:0-10738 GCA_039593645.1 Pseudoduganella sp. | reverse complement strand
GCAGCTGTTCGCACTGGCGCTGCTGGGGGACGACCGCGCCATCGCGGCGACCTATTCGGGCGGCCGGCTGGTGCATGCGCGGGCGCAGGGCTGACCACGTCCACCACCCGAGAGAAAGAACATGCCAAAGCCACTGAGCCGCCTCCTGATTGCCGCCGCAGTATCCGCCGCCTTTGCCGCACCGGTTGCCGGCGCTGCGTCGAATGCCGAAATCACCGCGCGCCATTTTGCGTCGCTGGTGTCCGGCCCGGCGCCGAAGACGGCGGAACTGGCCATGTTCTTCAACAATATGCCGAAGGGGGCCGACCTGCACCACCATTACTCCGGCTCCATCTACGCCGAGCAGTACCTGGAGTGGGTCGACAAGCTGGGCTACTGCGTCGACAAGACCACCTGGAGCGTGCAGACCGACAAGGCCGCCGACCGCAAGAATTGCGCGACCGTTGCCCAGCTCGAGCAGGACCCGGTCGCCTACCGTGAGCTGCTGCACAAGTGGTCGACCCTGGACTTCTACAATCACAGCGAAAACCAACTGGCGCCCGACCTGGCCTTCTTCACCACCTTCCCGCGCTTTAACGACGTTGCCTCGACCAATGGGAATGACGGCCAGAAGCGCCTGAAAGAGCGCGCGATCGCGGAAAACGTCAGCTATATCGAAACCGTGTTCGAGATCGCCCCGATCACTTTCGACGCCGAATTCGATGGCAAGCTGACCGACGATGCGGCCTTCGCCGCCTACCTGGCCAAGCTGGAAGCCAGCCCTGCCTTCAACAAGGGCATCGCCGACTACAGCGCCTATGTCGACAGCAGCAGCGCCGGCATCGACGACGACAACTTCACCATGCGCTACCAGCCGTTCGTGCTGCGCTTCCTGTCGCCGTCGATCGTGTTCTCCCAGATGGCGGCCGGTTTCAAGATCGCCAGCCAGAACCCGAAAGTGGTGTCGGTGAATATCGTCGGCGCCGAGCATTACCCGGTGTCGATGCGCGACTACAGCCTGCACATGCGCATGTACAAATTCCTGAGCGCCAAATACCCGAACGTGAAGCTGTCGCTGCACGCCGGCGAGCTGGCCTTGGGCCAGGTACCGCCGGAAGGCCTGAAGTTCCATATCGCCGAAGCGATCGATATCGCCGGCGCCAGGCGCATTGGCCACGGCATGGACATCGCCCATGAACGCCAGCCCCTGGCCATCCTGAAGAAGATGCGCGAGAAGAACATCCCGGTCGAAGTGAACCTGACGTCGAACGAGTTCATTCTCGGCGTGAAAGGGGCGGCGCACCCGGTCAACATCTACCGCAAGTATGGCGTGCCCTTCGTGCTGTCGAGCGACGACACCGGTGTCAGCCGCAACACCCTGTCGAACGAGTACGTGCTGTTCGCCAGCCGCTACAAGACCAGCTATGCCGAGGTGAAGAAACTGTCCTATGACAGCATTCGCTACAGCTTCCTGGCCGACACCGATAAGCAGCGCCTGCAGAAACAACTCGACGCCCGCTTCGCCAAGTTCGAATCCGACGTGGCAACTTCGCTGAAGTAAGCTCCGCTTTAGCCGCACTTGTGGCCCTTTCGCCACAAGTGCGCGCATCGTTTTACAAATCTCCAACGTTTCAAAAGCCTTCAGAGGCGTGCAATTCTTTATAATTCGCCCCTGAGGCCCTGCGGTAATTGCAGAAAAACGTATAACGAAGAGCAATTTATTTTCCCTAAGTATAAATACGGAAAGGAAAATGAATTTGTCTTCAACTGCGCCTTTCGGGCATAGTTGACGGAAAGATACGTCCATGTAACTGGGAAATCCCCGCGTCACACAACTGTCATGAAGCTGTCGCACCGATGTCATCGTTGGTGCGTAAACTCGCTGGGCGGCAACTATTTTTGCAACATTAGTAAAAAGCGCAAATGCGGCAAGCAGCAAGATGCCGACATTTACCAATAATTTGTTCTCTTTTGGGGTATATCAATGATGAATCACAAACGGCTCCGGCTGACGCAAATCGCGTTTAGCTTGTCCCTGGTGTTTGCCGCTCCGGCATTCGCCCAGAACACGACCTCCGCGATTGGCGGCCGTATTTCGGGTTCCGACGGCAAGCCTGCAGCTGGCGCAACCGTGACCGTGCTGCACGTAGAGTCCGGCTCGGCGAGCAATGTTGTTACCGACAGCGAAGGCCGCTACATCGCTCGTGGCCTGCGCGCCGGCGGTCCGTACACGATCACCATTACCAAGAACGGCGTTTCCGAAAAGCGTGAAAACGTCTACGTCGAGGTAGCTGAAACCGCTGCGGTGGACGCCACCATCGGCCAAGCCATGCAGACCGTGACCATTGCCGGCGCCAACGCCGCGCGTGCCGAGAAGTTCTCGCGCAGCAATATGGGCACCCAGACCTCGATCAGCGCTTCCGAACTGGCCATCCAGGGTTCGATCAACCGCAACCTGCAAGACTACGCCCGTGCCGACCCCCGCGTTTCCCAGACCGACAAGGAACGCGGCGAACTGTCGATCGCCGGCCAGAACTCGCGCTTCAACTCGATGACCATCGACGGCGTGGCCGTTAACGACACCTTCGGCCTGGAAGCCAACGGCTCCCCAACTGCCAAGCAGCCGATCTCGATCGAAGCGATCCAGTCGGTGCAGGTGAACGTTGCCAACTACGACGTGACCCAGAAGGGCTACACCGGCGGCAACATCAACGCCGTCACCAAATCCGGTACCAACAAGGTAAAGGGCTCGGTCTACTACGTGTTCCGTAACGACAAGCTGGCAGGCGACCGCTACAACCTGTCGACCGATACCTACACCGATCCGGCTCCATTCAAGGAAACCACCAAGGGCGCCACCGTGGGCCTGCCGCTGATCAAGGACAAGCTGTTCCTGTTCGCCGGCTACGAGAAACTGGAGTCGTCGCGCGCTGCACCTCAGTTCGGCCCACTGGGCTCGGGCATGACCAACGTCGGCATCACCCCGGCCGCTATCGCCCAGGCGCAAGACATTTCCAAGACCAAGTACGGTTTTGACGCAGGCACTTCGCAGATCCCCGAAGGCCTGGCCATGGATGTCACCGACAAGCTGCTGAAGCTGGACTGGAACATCAATGACGACCACCGCTTCATGGTGCGCTGGTCCAAGACCGCTCAAGCTGAGCCGCAGTTCCCAGGCCTGAGCGGTACCGGTCTGTCGCTGAACTCCTACTGGTACTCGCAGAAGAAGGAAATCGAAACCAAGGTAGCCCAGCTGTACTCCGACTGGACCCCGAGTTTCTCGACCGAAGTCAAACTGTCGACCCGCGACTACGATTCCGTGCCAGTGGTGAACTCGACCCTGCCATCGATCGCCCTGCAATTCTCCGGTCCTAACCCGGCTGGCACCCCGTCGACCGTTTCGACCGGCAACCGCTTCCTGAACTTCGGCACCGAGTTCTCGCGCCAGCGTAACGTGCTGGGCACCAAGACCCTGGACGCCTACTTGGGCGGCAACCTGGCCCTGGGTGACCACCAGCTCAAGTTTGGTGGCGACCTGAACAAGAACGAAGTGACCAACGTCTTCCTGCAGGGCGTGTACGGTTCCTACACCTTCGCTTGCTTGAACAACGTCAACTACGCGTTCAACAACAACCAGCCGATTAACTGCGGTTCCGCGACCAACGCGCAAATCACTTCGGCGGTGCTGGAGAACTACACCAACGGCCGCCCATCGAGCTTCTCGGTGCAGGTGCCACAAGCCGGCCGCAGCTTCAACGACGCCATCGCTCACTTCACCCTGAAGTCTTATGGCCTGTTCCTGCAGGACACCTGGACTGTGAACGACCGCCTGAGCCTGATGGCTGGCGTGCGTGTCGACTATGCCGACCTGCCTGAGTCGCCGACCCTGAACGCTGCCGTGGCTGCTGCTCCGGTGCCAGGTACCGTTGCAACCCAAGGTCGCCAGACCGGTGGCTTCGGTCTGGACAACACCAGTACCATCGACGGCCAGAAGCTGTTCCAGCCGCGTGTTGGCTTCAACTACAAACTGGATTCGGAGCGTCCGACCCAGATCCGCGGTGGCGCAGGTCTGTTCCAAGGGGCTGCAATGTCCGTATGGCTGGGTAACCCATACCAGAACAACGGCGTGGCCACCATGACCATCCAGTGCGGCAGCTCGTCGACCCCTTGCCCAACCGGCATCTTCACCCCAGACGTGACCAAGCAGCCATCCCTGAGCGGCGGTTCGCCGCCAGTGGCTAACGTCGATGCACTGGCCAAGGGCCTGCGTCAGCCTTCCGTATGGAAAGCTAACATTGCTTTCGATACCGAACTGCCTTGGAACAACATCGTGTTCGGCGCAGAGCTGCTGAAGCTGAAGACCAAAGACTCGATCTACTACCAGAACCTGAACCTGGGGGCGCCTCAGAAGATCGGTACCGACGGCCGTGCGCTGTACTACACCGACAAGGCGCTGCAGCCAGGTTGCTGGACCGCGACCGGCAGCCTGACCACCACCAACGGCACCGCTCCAGGCAGCCCACAGTGCGCGGGTGCACGCAGCAAGGCGAACAGCAATGCGCAGTACGGCAACGTGCTGGTCGCAACCAACACCAAGGAAGGCGACAGCACCCTGGCAACCGTGTCCCTGAGCCGTCCGCTGCTGGGTGGCTTTGGCTGGTCGATGGCGTACACCTACACCGATTCCAAGGAAGTGTCGCCGCTGACCTCCTCGACCTCGAGCTCGAACTACGGTTCCCGCCCAGCCTTCAACCCGAACGAAGAAGTTGCTTCCAACTCCTCGTACCTGGTGAAGGATCGCATCAACGCGATGGTCAACTTCCGCAAGGCCTTCTTCGGTAACTACAACACCACCTTCGGCCTGTTCTATGAAGGCAAAACCGGCAAGCCATACAGCTGGACCTTCAACAACGACATGAACGGTGATGGCATCAACTCGAACGACCTGATGTACATTCCTACGGCTCCAGGTTCGAAAGAAGTTATCTTCGCAGGCGACACCGCAACCAACCACGCCAACGAAGACCGCTTCTGGGCTACTGTTGAACAGTACCGCTCCCTGCGCAACGCCAAGGGTCACGTCGTGAAGCGTAACGATTCGTTCGCTCCATGGACCCACTCCTTCGACGTGCGCGTGAAGCAGGAAATCCCTGGCCTGTTCGCTGGTAACAAGGCTTCCTTCACGCTGGACATCTTCAACTTCGGCAACCTGCTGAACAAGAAGTGGGGTCGTATCAACGAAGTCGGCTTCAACTCCGCTGGCGGCCACGCTCGTTCCTTCGTGGACTTCGCAGGCGTTGATCCAGCCACCGGCAAGTACGTGTACCGCGTGCGTGACTCCGTGGAAGACTACGAAGTGCGCCAGGTTAAGGGCGAGTCGCAGTGGGCCATCCAGGCTACCCTGCGCTACGAGTTCTAAGCTTGAGTGCATGAAGCAAAAACGGGCCGCAAGGCCCGTTTTTTTTGTGCGTAACATATCGTTTCCCAGCGTATGCCGCAGGCGGTAGCGCCTGTACAATCTCCTTTTATCCAACGCGATTCCCATGAAGCCTTTCCTGCGCCCATTGGCCCTGGCGGCCTTGCTGGCTGGTTGCGCAACCCAGCGTCCCGATAACCAAGTTGAACTGACCCTTGTCGGCCTGAACGACCTGCACGGCCACCTCGAAGCCTCGCGCTTCGAAGACGGCAAGGCGGGCGGCATCGACGCGCTGGCTGCCACGCTGCAGGCCTGGCGCAAGGACGATCCGGAGCTGGTGGTGGTGGGTGCCGGCGACATGATCGGCGCCAGCCCGGCGATGTCGGCAATGTTCGCCGACGAACCGACCATCCAGGCATTGAACCTGCTCGGTATGCGCGCCACTTCGGTCGGAAACCATGAATTCGATGCTGGCCGCGTCGAGCTGCTGCGCCAGGCCAAGGGCGGCTGCGGCAACTCGCCGCGCCCGGAGAAGGCCTGCAAATTCAATCCGTCCTGGGATGGCGCGAAGTTCAGCTACCTGGCCGCCAATGTGATCGATTCCCGTACCAGCCAGCCCTTGCTGCCGGCCTACCGTATCGACGAGGTGAAGGGGGTCAAGGTTGCCTTCATCGGCACTGTGCTGAAAGACACGCCGGAACTGGTGGCGGCAGGCGGCATCAGCGGGCTGCAATTCATCGACGAAGCGCAAGCAGTCAATCGCCTGCTGCCGGAATTGCGCGCGCAAGGTGCGACCGTGTTCGTGGTGCTGATCCACCAGGGCGGCCATACCAAGTCACGCTATGACCAGCAGTATTGCAGCGACCTCGATGGCGACATCGCCGACGTGGTCAAGCGCCTCGATCCCGCCGTACGCCTGGTGGTCAGCGGCCATTCGCACACTGGCTACCTGTGCCGCGTGGACGGCAAGCTGGTGACGCAGGCCGAAAAGTTCGGCCATATGCTGTCGCGCATTTCGCTGGTGGTGGATCGACGGACCGGCGCCGTGGTTGACGCCAGCGCGCGCAACATCGTGGTGGAGCCAGGCAAGTATGCCGGCATGCCCGAAGTCGATGCGCTGGTGGCCTCGGTACGCGCGCGCAGCAGCGAAGAATTGAACAAGCCGGTGGCGAAGATCGCCGTGCCTTCGATCAGCAAGAACATCATGCCGAATGCCGACGAATCGCCGCTGGGCCAATTGGTTGCAGACTCGATCCTCGCCTCGGCCCGCAAATGGGGCGCCCAAATTGCGTTTACCAATACCGGCGGGGTTCGCACCGCGCTCGACGCGGGCGAAAACAACGTGGTGAGTGTGGCGCAAACCCAGGTTGTGCTGCCGTTCGGGAACGATATCGTGGTGATGAACCTGACCGGTGCCCAGATCTTCGCCTTGCTGGAAGGGCAGTGGAATGGCAGCGAAGCCGAAAAACGCGGCCTGTTGCAAGTGTCGGAAGGCTTCACTTATTCCTGGGATACCCGCAAGCCGAAGGGCCAGCGCATCGTGCGCGACAGCGTCAAGCTGAATGGCGTGGCGGTCGAAGAAGGCGCCAGTTATCGCGTGGCGGTGTATAACTTCCTGGCTGAAGGCAATGATGGTTTCGTGACCTTCCGCCAGGGCACCAACCAGGCGGCGACCGGCGTGCGCGATGTCGATTCGCTGCGCAGCTACCTGGTACGCCTGGAGCAGGACAACAAGCCGGCCGGCACTTACGGCGCGGTTCCGCGCATTATTCGCGTCAAGTAAAGAAAGGAAGGCCATGCGCCGCTATCTTCTCGCAGCCGCACTGGCTGTTTGTTTCACCAGCGCCCACGCGGCTTTCCAGATTCCTGGCTTTGAACTGGTGCAGACTGCGCCGGTTGAAACCACGTTGAGAAGCGACGACTTGCGCGGACCGCTCGAAGTCTGGACCGAGTTGTTCGACAACGCGAAGTCCGAGATCTGTATTGGCCAGTTCTACGTCGCCAGCGTGCCCGGCGCAAACTTCGAGAAGGTGATTGAGCGCCTGGAAGCTGCAGGCAAACGCGGCGTGAAGATCCGCTTCCTGATCGACAAGAAGGGCGTGGCGGGCCTGTCCGAAAAGGCCACCGTGGATCGCCTGCGCGCCATCCCGAACCTGGAGATGCGCGTGCTGGACGTGAACCAGCTCACCGGCAACGGCATCATTCACGCCAAATACCTGACCGTGGACCATAAGGTGGCCTTTATCGGCAGCCAGAATTTCGACTGGCGCGCGTTCACGCATATTCACGAAACCGGCTTGCGCATCAGCGATGCCAGGATTGTCGGCCAGGTACAGGCGATCTTCGAGCAGGACTGGGCGGCGCAAGCGGCGCTGGCTGCCGGCAAGCCGGTTGCGCCACTGCAGGCCAAGGCTGCCATCCTGGCTGGCGCACCGTCGGCCAGCGCGCTCGCATCGGCACTGCCTTCCGAGGCCAACTTCCTGGTCGCCAGCCCGGGCGGCTTCAACCCGGCCGGCGTGCCCGATTCCGAAGTCGTGCTGCCTGCCTTGCTGGCCGATGCCAAACAGGAGATCCGCGTCTCGATGCTGGACTATGCGCCGCTGAGCTACGGCCCGAACGGCACCCGCCCGTTCTACCCTGTGGTCGACAATGCGCTGCGCGCGGCAGCCACGCGCGGGGTGAAGGTCAAGCTGCTGGTGTCGAACTGGAACCTGGAAAAACCTGCCATAGCCCACTTGAAATCATTGGCCATCCTGCCGAACGTCGAAGTGCGCATCGTGACAATTCCGAAAGCATCGAGCGGCTTCATTCCGTTCGCCCGCGTATGGCACAGCAAGACCCTGGTCATCGACGGCAGGCTGGCATGGGTCGGCACCAGCAACTGGGCCGGCGGCTACTTCGACCTGTCGCGCAATATGGAAGTGGTGATGCGCAACGAAGCGATGGCCAAGCGCCTGTACGCACTGCAGGAGCAGGCCTGGAGTTCGCAATATGCCGAGCCGCTGGACATCAGCAAGGATTACCCGAAACCGAACAAAGGTAAAGAAGAATGAAGAAACTCGCACTGATCGCGGCGCTGTCCGGCGCCTTCCTGTCCACCAACGCCATGGCCTGGGGCAATGCCGGGCACCGTATCGTGGGCGCGATCGCCGATAACCTGATCAAAGGCTCCAACGCGGAAAAGCAGGTGAAAGCCCTGCTGCAGCCGGGTGAGGACCTGGAAAAGATCGCCAACTGGGCCGACTGCGTGAAGGGCACTTTCTGCGGCCCGCAGACGCAGGAAATGAATGACTACGTGGCGGCGCATCCGAAGCACAGCGAGTATCACTACACCGACGTGCCGTTCCAGCTGACCGAATACCACCTGCATGGCGCCGGCACGTCCGACCACGACGTGGTGCAGACTTTGCAACAATGCATCGCCACCTTGCAGGACAAGGGCGACGGCAAATTCACCAAGCGCCAGGCGCTGCTGATCCTGACCCACCTGGCCGGCGACGTCCACCAGCCGCTGCACGTTGGTGCGGCTTTCGTCGACAAGGAAGGCAAGTTCGTGGTGCCGAAGTCCGACAAGGAAATCGACTCCCTGAACATCTTCGATTCGCGCGGCGGCAACAACCTGCAGATGGATGAAGCGGCCCTGGCCGCAGCCAGCGCCAAGAGCGGCATTCCCGCCGGTGACGAAGCGCCATCCAAGTACCCGACCAAGCCTTTCCATTCCTATTGGGACACCACGGTGGTCGACTACGCCATGCGCCGCAGCAGCATGCGCACGGTGGACAAGTTCAGCCAGTGGGCCATCGACGGCAAGCCGGTCGTCACCCTGCCGAAGGGCGACGCCATCACCTGGCCGGAGCAGTGGGCTAACAATTCGCTGGTAGCTGCCAAGCAGGCATACGCCGACGTGAAAGTGGGCGTGGCGAGCAAGCAGACCAGCCGCAATGGCGAAACCTATACCGTGTGGGCAATGACCGTCCCGGACAGCTATCCGGTCCCTTCGTCAGCGCTGGCCCGCGAGCAGTTGATCAAGGGCGGCTACAACCTGGCCGGCCTGCTGCAGAAGATCTGGCCTTGAGGACTTGAGCGATGGCCTCCCAGCGCCCACCCAACAGCCGGCTTCCTGGCGGTATCTGGGTGCTGGGCCTGGTGAGCATGCTGATGGATATTTCATCCGAAATGATCCACAGCTTGCTGCCTTTGTTCCTGGTCGGGACGCTGGGCGCCAGCGGGCTGGCGGTCGGCATCCTGGAAGGCCTGGCGGAAGCCACTGCGCTGGGCGTCAAAGTCTTCTCCGGCATCCTCAGCGACTACCTGGGCAAACGCAAACTGCTGGCCGTGATCGGTTACGGCCTGGCCGCTCTTTCAAAACCCCTGTTTGCGCTTGCGGGCTCGATGGCGATGGTCACCACGGCGCGACTGCTTGACCGGGCAGGCAAGGGCATACGCGGCGCGCCACGCGACGCCTTGCTGGCCGACCTGGCGCCACAAGACATGCGCGGCGCGGCTTTCGGCTTGCGGCAGTCGCTGGATACGGTGGGTGCCTGCGCCGGCCCTCTGATTGCCGCAGGCCTGATGCTGTTGTGGGCCAATGATTTCCGCAGTGTATTCTGGGTGGCTGTCGTGCCCGGAGTGCTGGCTACTGTCTTGTTGCTGGTTGGCGTCCGAGAACCGCGTGCTGCGCGGGTCACGGAGCGTGTCAACCCGCTGCGCCGCGAGCAGTTGCGCCTTCTTGATCGTTCCTTCTGGTGGCTGGTCGGCCTGGGTGTCCTGTTCATGCTGGCCCGCTTCAGCGAAGCCTTTCTTGTTTTGCGCGCACAGGAACGGGGCATGGGCCTCGCCCAGGTACCGCTGGTGATGGCGGCCATGAGCCTGGTCTATGCGCTGTCTGCCTACCCCTTTGGCAAGTTGTCGGATCGCGTGAGCCATAAAGCGCTGCTGGCGTGCGGCCTGCTGGTGCTGGTGGCAGCGGATGCCATGCTGGCAATGGCGCGGGGCTGGCAGGGTGTGGTTGCCGGCGTATTCTTGTGGGGACTGCACATGGGCATGACGCAAGGCCTGCTATCGGCCATGGTGGCAAACGCGGCGCCGACCCACTTGCGCGGCACGGCTTTCGGCCTGTTCAACCTGGCCAGCGGAGGTGCGCTGCTGGTATCGAGCGCTTTGGCAGGTTTGCTGTGGGACCGTTACGGCCCCGCCTTCACTTTTGGTGCGGGAGCAGTGTTTGCCGTGCTGACGCTGGGCGTGCTCGCGATTGTGCGGGTCGAGCGGCGCGATGCGCCGCAGCTCAAGGCTTGATCCAGAGTTCGCTGCGCTGGAGGGGCGTGTCCGGCGGCAGTTCCGGGT
>JBCNOX010000133.1:0-10740 GCA_039593645.1 Pseudoduganella sp. | reverse complement strand
CCGGCAAAGTGGTGCGGGTGCTGCCCGGCATGCAGTCGGCCTTCATCGACATCGGCCTGGAGCGCGCAGCCTTCCTGCACGTGGCCGATATCTGGGAAGCCCGCCCGCATGACGGCGCCCAGAACGCTACCCCGACCCCGATCGAAAAACTGCTGTTCGACGGCCAGGTGCTGACCGTGCAGGTCATCAAGGACCCGATCGGCACCAAGGGCGCCCGCCTGTCGACCCAGATTTCGATCGCCGGCCGCATGCTGGTTTACCTGCCGCAGGACGGCCATATCGGCATCTCGCAGAAGATCGAGAAGGAAGCCGACCGCGAAGCCCTGCGCGCGCGCATGCAAGGCCTGCTGCCGGAAGATGAAAAAGGCGGCTACATCGTGCGCACCCAGGCCGAAGACGCCTCGGACAGCGACCTGCAGGCCGACATCGAATACCTGCGCAAGACCTGGGGCGCAATCTGCCACGGCGCGCGCACCCGCCCGCCGACTTCCCTGCTGCACCAGGACTTGAGCTTGGCCCAGCGCGTGCTGCGCGACTTCGTGCACGACGAAACGGCCACCATCCAGGTCGATTCGCGCGAAAACTTCCTGTCACTGACGGAATTCGGCCGCATCTACACGCCATCGGTCCTGCCGCGCCTGCAGCACTACACCGGCGAGCGCCCGCTGTTCGACCTGTACGGCGTGGAAGAGGAAATCCACCGCGCACTGGGCCGCCGCGTTGACCTGAAGTCCGGCGGCTACCTGATCGTCGACCAGACCGAGGCCATGACGACCATCGACGTCAATACCGGCGGTTTCGTCGGCGGCCGCAATTTTGCCGACACCATTTTCAAGACCAACCTGGAAGCGGCGCACGCCATCGCGCGCCAGCTGCGCCTGCGCAACCTGGGCGGGATCATCATCCTTGACTTCATCGACATGGAGAACAACGAGCACCGCAACGCCGTGCTCGCGGAACTGAAGAAGGCCCTGGCGCGCGACCGCACCAAGGTGTCGGTATCCGGCTTCTCCGCGCTGGGACTGGTGGAAATGACCCGCAAGCGCACCCGCGAATCGCTGGCCCACATCCTGTGCGAGCCCTGCCCCGCGTGCGAAGGCAAGGGCCAGGTCAAGACCTCGCGCACCATCTGCTACGAAATCCTGCGCGAGCTGCTGCGCGAAGCCAAGCAGTTCAACCCGCGCGAATTCCGCATCCTCGCCTCGCAGGAGGTGGTCGACCTGTTCCTGGAAGAAGAATCGCAGCACCTCGCAATGCTGGGGGACTTCATTGGCAAGAAGATTTCGCTGCAGGTGGAGACCAGCTACCACCAGGAACAGTACGACGTCATCCTGATGTAGGCCTGGCCGGCACGGCGCCATAGCGCGCCAGAACCGCCTGCCATTCCGGGTCGTGCTGCAGCGCCTGCACCGCCGCGGCCAGACGTTGTGCCGTCCGTGGCGGCAAGCGTGGCGACTGCAGGATATAGCGCAGGAAATCGCCGCCCGGTTCAGGCGTCGCCACCAGCTGCTGCAGTTCAGGCGAATGCTCCGCCAGCGCATGAAAATGCAGGCGGTTCACCACCGTAAAATCGATGCGGCCCGCGACCAGCTTGCGCAGGTTGTTCATCTCGTCCCCGACTTCATCAACACGCAGTTCGCCGCGCCGCTCCATGTCGTCCAGGAAGCGGTAGACGTGGCCGCGCACGGCGCCAAAGCGCAATCCGCGCAGGGATGCCGGCATCGGGCTGGCAGGGACATTGCCGGCCTTGAACACCAGCACATTATGATCCGAGAACAATGGCGCGCTCCAGCGGTAGCGCCTGGCCAGTGGCGACTTGAGGAAAGCCGGCGACAGGAATAGTGCGATTCCATCGATCCGCTTCGGGCCATGCCCCGCCATCGCCAGGAAGCGGGCGCGCGGCACGTTCTGCAGCACGAATTGGTCGTCGCCCATGTTGCGGTTCAAGGCTTGCACCAGTTCCGCGGCGAGCCCGTTGCCATCCGGCTGCACGAACGGTGGATGCAGATAAGTGTTATAGGCCGTATATGTTGCCGCCGCCGCCCAGATGGGCCAGGCCAGCAACAACAGCAAGCCGCTACGCAGCAATCGAGGCATGCCCCTATCCTAGCCCAGAATCCGGAAGGAGGGCTGTTAGTTGCCTTGCAGATACAAGTATTTCAATTTGTATTGCGACAATTCTCTTGCTGAACACAAACTGATTTGGCGTTACCATCGTCAAAAAGGCGGCAGCGGCGGCCTGTCGCAAGAACTGGGGAGATTACGATGAAGAACCTGAAGATCGGGGCCCGTCTTGGTTTGGCTTTTGCCGTCGTGCTGGTGCTGCTGGCGGCGATGACGGTGGTGGGCATCATGCGCTTGCAAAGCGCCAGCGCCAAAACCGAGGCCCTGGTGGCAGAGAACGTCCGTAACGAACGTCTTGTGGCCGAGTGGCAGAAAGTGGTCGAAGTCAACGCGGCCCGCACCACGGCGGCGTATATGGTGTCAGACCCGGAGCAGCAAAAATCCATCGAAGCGCAGATGAAGGCCGCCTCCGGCCGTGCCACCGAAATCCAGGACTTGCTGGCCAAACTGCTGACCAATCCCGCCTCCCGCAGCGCATATGAAAAGGTCCTGGCCAGCCGCAAGGCTTACGTCGAGCAGCGCAAGGCGGTCTACAAGGCCAAGGCCGACGGCGATATGGAGACGGCACAGCGCCTGTTTGTCGACATGGAAGCCCGCCGCGTCAGCTATCTCGGCGCTTTGGATGAAGTCACGCAGGCTGAGCAGCGCAACCTGGATGCGCTGGCCGAAGAAATCCAGGCCAGCAACCACAGTGGCCGCAACCTGCTGGTCACCCTGGGCATGGCGGCTGTCGCCTTGGGCATCGGCTTTGCCTGGCTGACCACCCACTCCATCGTCAAGCCGCTGAATGAAGCCGTGCAGATCGCCCAGACCGTGGCCGACGGCGATTTGAGCCGCCGCATCGAGGCGCATGGCGAGGACGAGGCCGGCCAGCTGCTGAAAGCGCTGAAGTCGATGAACGACAGCCTGGCTGGGATCGTCAGTGAAGTACGGAACGGCACCGAGAGCATCGCTACCGCTTCGCAGCAGATCGCCTCCGGCAATCACGACCTGTCGGCACGCACCGAACACCAGGCCAGCACGCTGGAGGAAACCGCCTCGTCGATGGAGGAACTGACTTCCGCCGTGCGCACCAATGCCGACAATGCACGCACGGCACGCGAGCTGGCGGCCACCGCCTCCAGCGTGGCGACGCGCGGCGGCAGCGTGGTGAGCGAAGTGGTTCACACCATGGGTTCGATCAACGCTGCTTCGACCAAGATCGTCGACATCATCGCGGTCATTGACGGCATTGCTTTCCAGACCAATATCCTGGCGCTGAACGCGGCAGTGGAAGCGGCGCGGGCCGGCGAGCAAGGTCGCGGCTTCGCAGTGGTGGCCAGCGAGGTGCGCAGCCTGGCACAACGCAGCGCACAAGCGGCCGGCGAGATCAAGGAGTTGATCAACAATACGGTGCAGCAGGTGCAGGCGGGCAGTGAACTGGTGAACCAGGCCGGCAGCACCATGGACGAAGTGGTAGCCAGCATCCAGCGTGTCACCTCGATCATGTCGGAGATCGCTTCCGCCAGCAGCGAGCAGACGGTCGGCATCGAGCAGGTCAACCAGGCGATCGTCCAGCTCGATAATGTGACGCAGCAGAATGCCGCCCTGGTGGAGCAGGCGGCAGCGGCGGCCAGCGCCATGCAGGACCAGGCTGGCCGGTTGACCGGCCAGGTGGGCCGCTTCAAGCTGGCTTGACTACTTTTCCAGCGCCGGCGGCGATGCTGAGGCTTTGCCCGGCATGAACCCGATCAAGCTGCGCATACCTGGCCTCCGTCAAAGCTGGCCGAATATGGCGTCAATGTTCAATCTACCTGCTATCGAAGAATTGCCGCGATGGCGCTGGCCAGTGCCTGCGGCTGCTCGAGGGGAATCAGGTGGCCTGCGTTGGGCACGGTGAGCAGCCGTGCGCCGGGAATACCGTCGGCCAGCTCGCGCGCTTCTGCCGGGCTGCGCAACTGGTCGTCGGCTGCCGCGACCACCAGGGTCGGGCACCGGATGTCGGCCAGGCGGCCGGTATCCGCATCGCGCACGATCAGCGACTGGCGCACGAAGACCTCGCGGCCAAGGCGCTCGCCCATGGCGCGCACCTGTGCCACCAGTGCTTCGTTGGCGGCATTGTCGGGATGCAGGGATTGTGCGATGGCTGCGCGGCCCAGGCCGCGAAATGGGCCCAGCGGCGTGGCGCGGGCGGCCTTGCTCCGCTGCGCCACCTGCAGCGGCAGGTCGGCGCGGCTGGAAGTGGCGACCAGCGCCAGCGACTGGACCCGGCCCGGCGCCTGACGTACGATTTCCCGGGCAACGTAACCGCCCATCGAGAAGCCCAGCAAGCTGAATTGCGGCGGGCATTTTGCCAGCACGGCCTGCGCCATGGCGGCGATGGAATCGCCTTCGGCCAGGCTGGCGAAATGCAGCGCAAGTTCGGGAGGCAGGAATGGCAACATGCCATCCCATATGGCGTCGTCCAGCATATAGCCGGGAATCAGGACCAGCGGAGTCATGCCGCCAGTATATCCCGCTGCCAGCGGCATGACACGCGCGGCCAGCCGCCTACGCCGGCCGGCGCCAGGCCATCGTCAGCGGCCGAGCATTGGCTCCAGCGTCTGCCACACCTGGCCGGCGCTGATGCCGTGCATGCAGTTCTGGTGGCCGAGCGGGCATTCCCGCTGGCGGCATGGCGAACATTCCAGGCGCAGCGAGATCGACGCCGCCAGGTCGGAAAACGGCGGCGCGTGATCGGGGTCGGTCGGGCCGTAGATGGCAATTACCGGCCGGTTCAGCGCCGAAGCCACGTGCAGCAGGCCGGAATCGTTGCTGACCACGGCGGCCGAACGGGCGATCAGGGCCACGGCATCGGACAGGCTGGTCTTGCCGGCCAGGCTGACCAGGCCGGCCGGCGCCCCGGCAGCAGCAATGACCTCGTCGCAAGTCGGGCCATCCTTGGGCGAACCGAGCAGCGCAACCTGGGCTTGCGGGTCGCGCGCCAGGATGTGCTGGGCCAGCTGGCCGAAATGGGCCGGCGGCCAGCGCTTGGCGCCGCCGAATTCGGCGCCTGGCGCAAACACCACCAGCGGGCGCGCCGGATCCAGGCCGACCTTGGCGCAGGCGGCGGCGACCTGCTCGTCGCTGGCCGCCATGCGCGGCTTGGGCAGGTCGCGGCGCAGCGGCGCCCCTGGCGCATCGGCCAGCGCCGCGTAGAACGGCACCATCGGCCGCGGCGGCGTGTCGTCGTGGTGCATGACGTTGATCAGGCCATAACGGCTCTCGCCCTTGTAGCCAACGCGGCGCGGTATGCCGGCCAGCCAGGGGATCAGGGCGAACTTCAGGGTATTCGGCAGGATATAGGCGTCGGCGTAGCCGCGCTGGCGCAGCAGGCGCGCGTAGCGCCAGCGCTCCTTCAACTGCAGCGAACCATGGCGGAACGGCGTTTCCAGCACTTCGGCCACTTCCGCCATCTGGCGCCATACCGGGGAAACGGCCGGCGGCGCCAGCACATCGATCGGACGCTCCGGATGCAGCGCTTTCAGGCGCTGCAGCAAAGGCTGCGCCATCACGGCATCGCCGATCCAGTTGGGAGAAATGACCAGGGTCCTCACCGGCCGGCTCCCGGTTCAGCGCACTCGTTGCCCGGCATCCGGCACTGATATACTGCCGGATTGGCGCCCGCCAGCAGGACGGCCTTTCTTATTAATTTTTTAGCATCCATGCAACAAGCTTCAACCATCTCGTTAATTATCACCACATACAATCGTCCGGATGCCCTGTCGGCCGTGGTGGAGGCCTGTTTTGCGCAGGATGACCGGAATTTCGAGATCATTATCGCCGATGACGGATCGACCAACAACACGCGGGAAACCGTAGCTGCCTTGCAGGCGCGCTCGCCGGTGCCGATGAAGCATGTGTGGCAGGAGGATATCGGTTTTCGCGCCGCGCGGGCGCGCAACCTGGGTACGCTGGCGGCGCAAGGCGAATACATTATCTTCCTCGACGGCGACTGCGTGCCGCAAAAGGATTTCATCGCCAACCACCGGCGCCTGGCAAAACGCGGTTACGTGGTGACGGGCAGCCGCGTGCTGCTTAGCGAAGGATTTACGCGCCGCCTGCTGGAACAGCATCTCGACATCCAGCGCCTGGGCGCCCTGGAAAAACTCAAGCTTTACCTGGCCGGCAACGCCAATAAATTCCTGCAGACGATGCTGACCCTGCCCGACCTGGGCCGCGAAAGCAAGCGCTTCACCTGGCGCCGCATCAAGAGCTGCAATATGGCCGCATGGCGCAGCGACCTGGATCTGGTGAACGGCTTCGACGAGAGCTTCACCGGCTGGGGTCATGAAGATTCCGACCTGGTCCTGCGCCTGTTCAACGCCGGCGTGTTGCGCAAGAGCGGCGCCTTTGCCACCGAGGTGTACCACCTGTGGCACCGCGAAGCGAAACGCGACCAGGAATCCAGCAACCGCAAGGTCGTGCTGCAGCGGGCGCAAGCCAAGACCACGCAAGCGGTCGCCGGCCTGCGCGAGCTGCGCGCAAGCGCAGCTTAGCCGCCCACCTTAGCCGCCCACCTTAATCGCGCATGGCGACCCGCACCAGGTCCGCCACATTATCCACGCCCAGCTTGGCCATCAGGCGGGCTTTGTGGACTTCCACGGTGCGCACGCTGATATTGAGCTGCGGCGCGATTTCGCGGTTGTGGCGCCCCATCACCACCAGTTCGAACACCTCGCGCTCGCGCGGCGTAAGTTCGGCCAGCAGCTGGTCGCGCTGCTGGCGGCGGTCCTGGTCCTGGCGCTGGCGCAACTGCATCGAGAACGCTTCTTCGATGGCGGCAATCAGCTTGTCGTCGTCGAACGGTTTTTCCAGGAAATCGACGGCGCGCGCCTTGAAGGCTTCGCGCGCCGAACTGACGTCGCCATGGCCGGTCACGATAATCACCGGCAGCAGGCAGTTCATTTCGGCCAGCTTGCGCTGCAAGGTCAACCCGTCCATGCCGGACATGCGGATGTCGGCCACCAGGCAGCCGGCCCATTCGGGCAGCCAGGCCTGCAGGAAGGCTTCGGCACTGGCAAAAACGGCGGTACGGTAGCCGCGCACGCCCAGCAGCAGGCCAAGGGCATCGCGCAGCGAAGGATCATCGTCGACGATGAAAACTGTAAGGTTTGACAAGGCTATTCTCCAGAGTCCAGCGCCGGCAGTATAAATCGAAAGACGCCGTGATCGGCAACTTCCGCCCACAATGTTCCGCCGTGGGCTTCAACGATGGCCCGGCTCAGCACCAGTCCCAGGCCCATGCCGCTAGCCTTGGTCGACACGAAGGGTTCGAACAGGCGCCCCGCCGTCTGCTGCGTCAGGCCCTCGCCACTGTCTTCCACCGTGAAGCGCAGCTTGCCGCCGACATTCTCGGCCGCCAGCCGGATGCTGCGCTGGCCGGCGGGACGCACCCGCACCGCATCCAGCGCATTGGCCAGCAGGTTGCGCAAGACCAGTTCCACCTGCAGGCGGTCGACCTGCACCGCCAGCGCCGGCGCCTCGGCCACGGTAAGCTCCACGCCATGCTCGGCAAACTGCGGGCGGAACTGCTGCACGATGCCGGCCTGCAGCGCAGCGGCGCCGACCGTCTCCAGCTGCATGGCGCCAGTACGGAAGAAGTCGCGCAGGCGGCGCACCACTTCCGCCGCGCGTGCCGATTCATTGATCATCTGTCCGATCGCATTCTTCAGCAGCTCACCCGCTTCGCCGCGCGCCAGCAGGTGCTCGCACGCCTTGCCATATACCGCCAGCGCCGTCATGGGCTGGTTCAGTTCATGCGCCAGCGCGGCCGCCATTTCGCCGGCAGCGGCCAGGCGCAAGGTCTGCTTCAACTCCTCCGCCACCTGGCGCCGCTCGTCGACCACGATGCCGATGAAAAAGCCCACCAGCGCCAGCACCGCGTCAAGCATCTGCAGCTCGGAGACGGTGATGTTGTTGGCGCTGTTGGCCTTGACCAGGGCCACGATCGCCAGCTGCAGCACGAACACCACCAGCGCCGCCCCGTGCACGCCCTGGCGCGAAGCGGCCCAGATCAGGGGCAGGAACAGGAAATAGAAATGCTTGAATTCGGCCGTCATGATGTAGCCGAACACCGCCCACAGCACGCAAATCGCCAGTGCCAGATAGCCCAGGGTTTCCGGCTTCCAGGTGGCTTCGCGCAGGCGTGCCCGGTCCTGCGGATTGGCCAGTTTGCACAGCAGCGGCATGCTGACCACCACCCCCACCATGTCGCCAAAGCCGAAGCGCCACACGGCGCGCAGCCAGTCGCCCCAGGGCACCAGCCCAAGCCAGGCCAGCAGGCTGATATGGCCCACCGCATTCAGCATGGTGCCGGCAGCAACGACCAGCAGCCAGTGGTAAAAGCTGGTGCGCGAACTGAAGATGGTGCCGCCGCCCAGCACGCGGCGCAGGATCTCGCCCAGCAGCCCGTAGCCGCACACCAGCCAGCCGGCTGTGAGCAGGGTGCCGGTCCAGCCGCCGGGCATGCCGCGCACCAGGACATCGCCCGCCACCAGGGCGACCAGCCACGGCAGCGCTGCCCGCCGCCCATACACCAGCCAGAACACCAGGCCCAGCGCGGTATCGGGATTCCAGGGGGTAATATTCAGGCCGAGCAGCGGTTCAACATACGACAGCCAGTCAAACAGCAGGTAGACCGCGATGAATCCGGCGGCCGGCAGCAGGAATGGAAAACGCATAAGGGCGGGTTTCACGGGGGTTTGTTGATCCAGGTTAATTTTACTGCTTTGAGTTCGCCGGACCCGGCAATCTTGCATGGCCACAGCCAATCAAGCGGAGTAGAATCAAAGCGTTACGCCAGCCTGTGCGTAGGACTAGTTGAAGGGAGATGAAGATGCGCCTGGATATCTATCGTCGTGCCGAACATGACGGCATTTTTTCCTACCTCGCCGTGCCAGAGGGCAAACCCATCCCACAGGAAGCCATCAACACCGACTGGCTGCCAGCCGAGCAATCGCTGGAAGTCGATGATGATGTGCAAGCTCTGCCTGACTACCACATCGACCGGCTGACCCAGCAGATGGGCAGCAAAGGCTACGCCATTACTGCCCTGAAAGACATGTAGTTCAAGCCGGCGGCATCAGTCGCCGAACAGTTCGTCAAGGCCGGCGGGACGGGTTCCCGCCTGCGGCTTGGCGCGCCCTTTGCGGCCGGTGAATTCTTCCTCGATGTTGTCGCGGTAGTAGCTCCATGCGCTGCCCGAGGTGGACAGGCGCTGCCATACGTCGCGTCCTACACCGTCGTAATCGATGGCGCTGCCGTCGTCGAATTCGACGCGCAGCGTGCGTGCCCGCTCGTCATAGCCAATCGCGCGCAGCTTGCCTGCGTTGATGCGTTTCATTTCCATTTCATTGTTCCTTTCTCAAGCGGCGCGCGGCACGCGCCACCAGTTCGTCCGCTTCGGCAAACAGGGCGGGATGCGCCGCTGCGCAAGTAGCGCGCTCGGCGGCTATGCGCTGGCGGTCCTGCGCCAGGTTCTGCAAGGTCAGCGCCATGCCGAAGCCATTCTCCGGCGCACCGGCCAGCATGCGCCGCAACATTTCCTCACCCAGCGCTGGTTTCTGGTGCCCGGCTTCCCAGTACCAGCGCGTGCTGCCTTTCTCGTTCGGTCCGGGAATCGCTTCGCAATTGAATTCGCCGAATCCGCTGAAATCATGCACCACAATGCGCGCCTGCGGATAGCGGGCGCGCGCCGCCTCCGCTTCTTCCAGTACGATGCGCTTCCATTCTTCGAAGCGCGGCCACATGCCGCTCGCTTCGAACAGCGCCAGCATCTGTGCATGGTAAGCGTACACCATCAGGCGCAGGTCGACGCCGGGATTGTCGCTGGCCGCCGCCTCGACCAGGGCGCGCAACTCGGCGCGCAGGCCCTCGCGGTCAAGTCCGCCGGGAGCTTTCTTCACCAGCGAAGCAGCACTCTCTTCCGCGCGCTGGCGGAAGATCTTGTAGTAACCGTCATAGCGCGCGAACTTGACGTACTGGTTCAGGGGATTCAGCCCGCGCTCGGTCATGGTTTCGGCCTCGCGGTCGCCCTGCATGGCAAAGGTGGTCGCGGCGTCGCGCAAGGCGGCCAGCGAGAACAGGCTTTCCACGCGCCAGCCAAGCTTGCCGGTTCCCGGCACCGGCGGCAGGCGCGCGCCGCCGCGCTGGCCGGGCGCCAGCAAGGCATCGTGGAAATCGATGCCGGCAATCACGCGCGAAGGCTTGACGCCAAGGCTGCGCAAATACTGCAGCTGCCCGACAGCCACCATGGTGCCGGTTCCCGCCAGCCCGAGGTTGTAGGCGCCGCCGCCGAGCAGCGGGCTGTCCGGATCAAAACCGACTTCGACCCGCGAATTGCCGAGCAGGAACTGGGTCGCGCCCAGGCGCTGGGCGCCGGACAGCTTGATCTCGTTGCGGAAATGCTGCGGCACCGGTTTGTCCGCATTCAGGCCGGGCCTGCGCACCACGCCATACAGGCTGTAGGGGTCGGCCAGCACGACCACGCTGGCCACCAGCAACATGCCGGCCAGCATGGCCAGGCCCAGTTTACGCAAGTAATGATGGTGCGAAGCGTTGGACATGGTCAGAACTGGAAGTAAAGGAATTCGCTTG
>JBCNOX010000132.1:0-10760 GCA_039593645.1 Pseudoduganella sp. | reverse complement strand
CGCCTTGTCGCCGCCCAGGCGGCCGGCGATGGCGGCTGCCAGCGAAGTGACGCGTTCGGAGCGCTCGGCCTGGGTGCCCAGCTTGTTGTGGTACACCACGTTTTTCAGCAGAGGCAGGCGCGATTCCAGCGACTTCTTCTTGTCCTGCTCGAAGAAGAACTTGGCGTCGGACAGGCGAGGGCGCACCACGCGCTCGTTGCCGCCGATGATGGCGGCCGGAGTGTCGGTCGCGATGTTCGACACGATCAGGAAGCGCGAGCGCAGCTTGCCGTTGGCGTCGGTCAGGGCGAAGTACTTCTGGTTGGTCTGCATGGTGAGGATCAGGCATTCCTGCGGCACGGCCAGGAATTCTTCCTCGAAATGGCACTCGTACACCACTGGCCACTCGACCAGGGAGGCTACTTCTTCCAGCAGCGCTTCCGGCATCAGCACCTGGTCGGCGCCAGCCTTCTGCAGCAGGGCGGCGCGGATTGCGTCTTTACGCGCGTCGAAGCCTGCGACTACCTTGCCGGCGTCGGCCAGGGTGGCAGCGTAGGACTCGGCGTCGGCGACGGTGACTTCGCGCTTGCCCGGTGCGGTCAGGAAACGGTGGCCTTCGGTCTTGTTCGACGCGGTCAGGCCCAGCAGGGTCAGTGGCAGCACGGTGGCGCCGTGCAGGGCGATCAGCGCGTGGGCCGGGCGCACGAACTGCACGGTCTCGCCGTCCGGGCGCTGGTAGCTCATGACCTTGGGGATAGGCAGCTTGGCGATGGTTTCTTCCAGCGCTGCTTGCGCGCCCACCTGCAGGGCGGAGCCGGCGGCCAGCTTGGTGTAGAAGAAGCTTTCGGCCTTGCCGTCCTGGGCGCGTTCCATCTCGGCCACGCCGATGTGGGCCAGGCCCATGGCGGCCAGCTTCTTGGTCAGCGGCGCGGTCGGGTTGCCGTCTGCGTCCAGCGCGATGGCAACCGGCAGGATCTTTTCGCGCACTTGCTTGTCGGGCGAGGTGGAGCGCACCTTGGTGATCGACACGGCCAGGCGGCGCGGGGTGGCGTAGGTGGTGGCGACGCTGTCTTGTTCCAGGAAGTCGCGCGATTTCAGGCCGTTGACGATGCCGGTGGCGAAAGCGGCGCCCAGCTTGGACAGGGCTTTCGGCGGCAGTTCTTCGGTCAGCAGTTCGATGAGCAGGGTCTGATTCATGTTCGGTATTCTTTTATTTGGCGACCATCGGGAAGCCGAGGCGTTCGCGGGACTCGTAGTAGGCCTGGGCCACCATGCGCGACAGGTTGCGCACGCGGCCGATGTAGGCGGCGCGCTCGGTCACGGAAATGGCGCCGCGGGCGTCCAGCATATTGAAGCTGTGCGAGGCTTTCATGATCTGCTCGTATGCCGGCAGGGTCAGTTGCAGCTCGATCAGGCGTTTGGCTTCCGATTCGTGGTTGGCGAATTGGGCAAACAGCAGCTCGGTGTTGGCGTGCTCGAAGTTGTAGGTTGACTGCTCCACTTCGTTCTGGTGGAACACGTCGCCGTACTTCAGCTGCTTCTTCACGCCATGCTCTTCCCATTCGGTCCAGACCAGGTCGTAGACGTTTTCCACGCCCTGCAGGTACATGGCCAGGCGTTCGACGCCGTAGGTGATCTCGCCCAGCACAGGCTTGCAATCGAGGCCGCCCACTTGCTGGAAGTAGGTGAACTGGGTCACTTCCATGCCGTTCAGCCAGACTTCCCAGCCCAGGCCCCAGGCGCCCAGGGTTGGGCTTTCCCAGTCGTCTTCCACGAAACGCACGTCGTTCTGCTTCAGGTCCAGGCCCAGCGCTTCCAGGGAACCCAGGTACAGGTCCAGGATGTTTTCCGGCGCCGGCTTCAGGACCACCTGGTACTGGTAGTAGTGCTGCAGGCGGTTCGGGTTTTCGCCGTAGCGGCCGTCTTTCGGGCGGCGCGATGGCTGGACGTAGGCGGCACGCCAAGGCTCAGGGCCGATGGCGCGCAGGAAAGTACCGGTGTGGAAAGTGCCCGCGCCGACTTCCATGTCGTACGGCTGGAGCAGTGCGCAGCCCTGCTTGTCCCAGTAGGTTTGCAGGGTCAGGATAATTTGTTGAAATGTCAGCATCGTGGTCGTTGGTGGCGCCCTGGGCGCGAGCGTTATCGGTTCGCTAAAACGGCTCATTTTAGCGGGTTTTACGGCGAACCTGTAGAGTTTTGCCCGGCCGCCGGTCGTTTGATCCAACTCAAAGCAGGTGCCCGCCACCTGAACCGTCGCGCTGCCGGGCAGTCCAAGCCTCATGGACACCACGAACGCCGACTACGATTCTGTCTGGAAGCAGGCGATCGAACGCTACTGGACTGATTTCACGGAACTTTTCCTGCTTGAAGAGTGGGGAAGCCGCCCCTTGCCCGAAAGTCATGATCAGGAGCTCGCGAGATGCGTCCGCGATAGCAAGCTCGGGCTATTTCGGGTCGATAAGCTGTTACGTGCGCCGGCCGCAGATGGCCAACCTTGCCTGTGGCATATCGAAATCCAGGTCGCCCGCCAACGCGGCTTTGCAGAACGCATGTTTGTTTGTCATTACCGGCTTTACGACCAGTTCCAGCTGCCAGTGCGCAGCATCGCCATCCTGGGCGACCATAGCCCAACCTGGAGGCCCCAAAGTTTCGAGCTTGTCGCTGGCCGAACCAAGATGTCATTCGGGTTCGAAAGCGTCAAGCTGCGCGATTTCAATGAACGTTTCGCTGAATTGCTGCGCAGCGATAACGTCTTCTCCTGGCTGGTAGTGGCGCATTTGCTTACGCTGCGCACACGCCGGGAACCTGTGAGCAGGATGCTTGTCAAAGCAAGTCTGCTTACCGGTCTGCGCTCATGCGGATGGACCGAGTGGAAGTTCCGTGATGTTTTTGATCTCATTGACCGGATGATGAGATTGCCGAAAGGATTGCAGGATGCAGTTGAGAAGCAGCAGGACTTCTTGGATGGGAGATATGAAATGGCCTGGAAATATCTTTGGGAGGAGCGCGCTGAGGAGCGAGGGATGCAGCGGGGAATCGCGGCAGGCTTGGAGCAAGGCCGGCAAAAAGGCTGGCAAGAAGGCAGACAAGAAGGCAGACAAGAAGGCAGACAAGAAGGCAGACAAGAAGGGCGTCTGTTGGCATTGCGGGAGATGCTTAGTGCGCACTTGGCTCAGCGCTTTGGACAATTCGATGAGCTTGTCGCGCGCCGAATTGAAACCGCCTCGATCGAGGACCTGGAGCGCTGGTGCCTGGCGGTGGTGACTGCCAGGACCATTGACGAAGTGTTTTAGCCGCGCGGCTTGCGCGACCAGAGCCAGGCACCCGCGATGGCCAGTGCGGCAAGAGCGAGGAACAGCTTGTTCTGCAACTTGATGTAAGGCGTGTCGCCCGACATGCCTTGTACCGTGGCGCTCAATACGCCTGGCTGGCGGTAGGGCAGGGCGTGCACGACCTCGCCTCGCGGGGAGATCACGACCGTGGCGCCGCTGTTGGTGGCGCTCAGCATCGGGCGGCCGGTCTCGAGCGAACGCATTTGCGACATCTGCAAGTGTTGCGGGATGGCGATCGATTCGCCGTACCAAGCCAGTTCGGAGACGTTCAGCATCACGGTGGCACCAGTCAGCAAGATCTGCTCGGCGATCTCTTCGCCGAATACATTCTCATAGCAGATATTCGGCAGCACCTTCTGGTCCTTCACCGGGAACGGCGCCTGGATTACGGCGCCGCGGGTCTGGTCGCCCAGCGGAATCTGCATCAGGTTGGTGAACCAGCGAAAGCCGGTGGGAATGAATTCCCCGAACGGCACCAGGTGGTGCTTGTCGTAGCGGTAGGTGCTGGCGGCCAGTGTTGGCGCCAGGCCTAGTACGCTGTTCGAATATTCGATGCCATTGGTCATCGGCATGCCCAGCACGATATGGCTGCCGGTACGGCGCGCGAACTGGCCGTAAGAGTCCAGGTAACCAGGCGGCAGCTGCGAGGCGAACAGCGGCACGCCGGTTTCGGGAATCGCGATCAGGTCGGCCGGTGCTGCGGTTACCTGCTGCTGGTACATGCGCAGGATATCGCTGAGATGTTCGATGTCGAACTTGTTCTTGAGGGGCACATTGCCCTGTACCAGACGCACCGACAGCGGCTTGCCGGCCGGCGCGGTCCACTCCACGCGGCCCAGCGCGAAGCCGCCGATCCAGATGGCAGCAACGACGGCGATGGCCTTGTAGCGGAATGGATGCATCAGCAGCGGCAGGGCGCCGGCGGTAATGGCGGCCAGCCAGCTGATGCCATACACGCCCAGCACCGGCGCATAGCCGGCTAGTGGCGAGGTATTGTGGGCGTAGCCGGCTGTCACCCACGGGAAGCCGGTGAACAGCCAGCCGCGCAGCACTTCGAACAGCGCCCAGAACGCCGGCAGTACCAGCAGCGTGGCGGCGGGCAGGGGCAGCGGCCAGCGTTTGCGCAGCCAGGCGGTCGCCGCCAGGGCGCCAGAAGCATACAGCGCCATCGCGGCAGCCAGCAGGGCAATCGACATCGCGGCCAGCGGCGCGGGCATGCCGCCGAAGCGGTTGATCGCGATATACAGCCAGTGGAATCCCGCCAGGCACCAGCCGAAGCCGAAGGCCCAGCCTACCAGCGCCGAGGCGCGCACGCCATCGGCACGCAAGGCCTGGTACACCAGCACGGCCAGCGACAGGATCTGCAGCGGCCACCAGCCGAACGGCGCGAACGCAAACACGCCGACCGCGCCGGCGATGGCGGCGATCAGCATGCGGCTACGGGTAGAACGGGGCGCGGCAGGCGGTTCGCCTGCCTTGGTCTTACGCCAGCGCATCAGTCCTGCTCGTCCACGGAGGCCGGCAGTTTTTCAACCGTCAGCACATGGACCTGGCGCGCGTCGGCGCGCAGCACTTCAAAGCGCAGGTTGGCGATGTCGAAGGTGTCGCCCTTGTGTGGCATGCGGCCCAGGTGCTTGGCCACCAGGCCGCCGATGGTGTCGACATCCTCGTCGGCCAGGTCGGTATCCAGTTCTTCATTGAACTGTTCCAGCTCGGTCAGCGCCTTGATGCGCCAGCGCGGGCCGATCTTGCCTTCCTTGATGGAGAGGATATTGTCTTCTTCTTCGTCGAAGTCGTATTCGTCTTCGATGTCGCCAACGATCTGCTCCAGCACGTCCTCGATGGTGATCAGGCCTGCCACGCCGGAGTACTCATCGACCACGATAGCCATGTGATTATGGTTGGCGCGGAAGTCGCGCAGCAGCACATTCAAGCGTTTCGATTCGGGGATGAAGATCGCAGGGCGCAGCATGTCGCGCACGTCGAATTCCTCTTCCGCGTAGTAGCGCAGCAAGTCCTTGGCCAGCAGGATGCCGACTACCTTGTCGCGCTCACCTTCGATGGCAGGGAAGCGCGAGTGGGCCGTTTCCAGCACCAGCGGAATCCATTCCTCGATCGGTTTGGTAATGTCGATGACGTCCATCTGCGAGCGCGGGATCATGATGTCGCGCGCGGACAGGTCCGACACCTGGAACACGCCTTCGATCATCGACAGTGCGTCGGCGTCGATCAGGTTGCGTTCATGGGCGTCGTGCAGGACTTCAAGCAGCTCCGAGCGGCTCTCGGGCTCAGGGGAAATCAGGGCGGTGAGTCGCTCGAACAGCGACCGGTGTGGTTTAGCGTCATTCCTGACGCTACTAGAGTGCTCTTGCATAATTGGCATTAAAGCCGTTGTTCCGAAGTGCTATAGCATACACTAAACGGCCGAGTCCCGGCCGAAATTATCAGATTGGAAACTCATGCAGATCAGTGCAGTCACCTATGGATCCGACCAGTGCGGCCTCGTTTGCGGTTACCTGTTCGGGCGCGGCCCGCAGCCGGTGCCGATCGAGGCGTCCGAGGCCGAACAGTGGCTGCGCGAGCCCGCCAATCCGCCAGGTGAATTCCTCTGGCTGCATTTCAACCTTGCCAACACCGCCAGCGAAAAATGGATGCGCGAACATGCCACGCTGGCCAATGAATATTACGACAGCCTGCACGAAGAGGGCGCGCGCTCGACGCGCATCGAGCAGGCCGACGATACCCTGGTCGCGGTGGTCAACGATGTGCTGCGCGACTTCAGTTTCGAGCCGTCCGACATTTCCAGCGTCTGCCTGAGCGTGGACCGGCGGCTGGTGGTCAGCGCGCGGCGCAAGCCGCTGCAGGCGGTGGAACGGTTGCGCCAGGCGGTTCGCGGCGGCGAGAACCTGGTGTCGAGCGTGGTGCTGCTGACCCACCTGCTGCGCGACCAGGCGGACGTCTTGACCCGCATCGTGCGCGATGCCACCGCCAAGGTGGACCGCATCGAGGACAATCTCCTGTCGGGCAAGCTGAAATTCAAGCGCGCCGACCTGGGCGCCCTGCGTCGGGTGTTGGTGCGGCTGCAACGCCTGCTGGCGCCGGAGCCGGCGGCTTTGTTCCGCCTGTTGCAACGGCCGCCGTCATGGGCCAGCGAGGCCGATCGCCAGGAGCTGCGCGAGTCGACCGAGGAATTTGCGGTGGTGCTGAACGATATGGCGGCGCTGCAGGAGCGTATCAAACTGCTGCAGGAAGAAATCGCGGCGCTGGTCAACGAGGCCAATAACCGCAGCCTCTATGTGCTGACCATCGTGACCGTGCTGGCGCTGCCGATCAATATCATTGCCGGCTTGTTGGGGATGAATGTGGGCGGCGTGCCGCTGGCCGACGACAAAGCCGGCTTCTGGATCATTGCCGGCATCGTGGTGCTATTCACGGTGGTGGCAGGCGCCTGGCTGTTCCGCCAGCGTAGCGATTAGCCGGCGTCGCCGCGCTCCTTCAGCCACTGCGTGAACAAGTCCACGCGGGGCGAGGCGCGCCGGCGTCCGACTGCATACGAATAGCAGCCGGTCTCAATGCTGGCCGGAAGAACGCGCTGCAACGCTCCGCTTGCAATCATCGCGCCGACAAAAGCTTCCGGCACCACCAGCATGCCCAGTCCCTGGATGGCAGCCTGGATGGCAAGCACTGTATTGTCGAACTCAATCGTCGGCGCGAGCGCCTTGGCATCCATGCCGTGGGCTTCGCTCCAGGCTGGCCACAGTTCGGGCCTGGAACGCGTGCCGATGCGTGCTACCTTGGCCAGCCAGCGCATGCCGGCGGTTGGGCGCGGCCGCAAAGGTGCGGCTAAGGCCTGACTGGCGACCAGTATGCTGCGCTCCGGCATGAAGCGTTGCGATGGCAGGCCGCGCAATTCCGCTGGATCACGCCGCAAGAAGACATCGACGGGTGCGGCAGGATTGATGTCGCCGTCGACGGTGCGCACGTCGACCTGGATATGTGGATAGCGCTGGCGGAAGTCCGGCAACTGAGGAATCAGCCAGTGCATGGCCAGGGTCACGCTGGTATCGACCAGGATGGATTGCTGGCCTGCCGGAACGCCACCCGGCTCGAGCGCCTGGACAAGGCTCGCCATTTGGCCAGAGGTCCTTTCGTGCAATTGCCTGCCGGCGGCCGTCAGCGCCGCTGCGTTGCCGCTGCTGCGTTCAAACAGCACTTGCTTAAGGTGCTCCTCGAGTGCCTGCACCTGGCGGCTGACGGCGCCCGGCGTCAGGTGCAGCGCTTGCGCGGCCTGGCGGAATCCTCCCTCGCGGACGACGGTGCAGAAAACGTGCAGCGCGTGGAGTGGCGGGCGAGCAGGCATCGGTATGGGGACGGAGTGTTGAGAATTACTCAACGCATCATACCAAAATCTCGCTTGATCGACTGCCGGGCAGTCCCGCACACTGCCGGGATGCACAATACTTACGGGATCTTTTTCGTCATGGTGGTGTTCACGGTCGCCAGCCCTGGGCCTGGCGTCCTGATGACACTGGATAATGCGATTGCCGGCGGCTGGCGCGCGGCCATGCACGGCGTGCTTGGCCTGGCCATTGGCGCTGCAGTGATGGCGGGCCTGTCTGCGGCAGGCATCGGCCTGTTGGTCCGCTCGTCCCCGACATTGTTCATGCTGCTGAAATACTGCGGGGTCGCGTATCTGTTCTACCTGGCCTACAAAGCCTGGCGACGGGCGCCGGCGCCGCTTGGCGCCAACTGCGCCGGTGCCGCGGCGGGGGCGACACAGCGCGGCGGCGGAGGGCGCGGCCGCCTGTTGCGTGGCGCCATACTACAGACCAGCAACCCGAAGGCGCTGCTGTTTTTCCTGTCGGTCTTGCCGCAAGTCGCGGGAGCCGCCGGATCGGCGGCGCAGCAGTTGCCCCTGGCACTTGCTGTCGCCACCTACTGTCTGGTGCTGATTGCGATTCACGGCTTGTATGCGGGATTGGCGGCCAGCGCCAGGTCTTGGCTCAGCCAACCGGGCAGCGCGCGTATGCTGTCACGCCTGAGCGCACTCATGTTCTGCGCGTTTGGCGTGACCATGCTGGCGCTGAAGATTTAATACGGATCGGCGTAACCGAGGCCGGTGACGATCTCGGTCTCGATGCCTTCCATCTCGGCCGCTTCTTCGTCGTCTTCGTGGTCGTAGCCCTGGGCGTGCAGCACGCCATGCACGATCAGGTGGGCGGTATGCTCTTCCACGGTTTTCTTCTGCTCTGCCGCTTCGCGCTGCAGCACGTCGGTGCACAGGATGATGTCGGCGCGGGTCGGCTCGTCTTCCGCCACGTCCTCGCCTTCGTTGTAGGCAAAGGTCAGCACATTGGTGGCGTAGTCCTTGCCGCGGTAGTCGCGGTTCAGCTCCTGGCCTTCTTCGGCGTCGACGAAACGGATGGTCAGTTCGGCCGGCGCGAACAGGGCCGCCTTGACCCATTTGCGGATCATCGGGCGGGTGATTTCTTCCTGCAGGCGCGGGTCGGCGTATTGGACGGACAGGGTCAGCTTATTTTTTTCGGACATTGCGCACAGCTTTCACAGCGGGTTTTACAGGTTGCAGCAGGGGAGCGATTTCGGCGCTGGCTTCCTGCGCATGTTCATAGGCATCGACAATGCGCGCAACCAGCGGATGGCGCACCACGTCGGCGCTGGAGAACTGGCTGAAGGCGATGCCGCGCACATTGCGCAGCACATGCATGGCATCGACCAGGCCGGACTTCTGGTGCTTCTGCAGGTCGATCTGGGTCACGTCGCCCGTCACCACGGCCTTGCTTCCAAAGCCGATACGGGTCAGGAACATCTTCATCTGTTCGACCGTGGTGTTCTGCGCCTCGTCCAGGATTACGAAGGCGTGGTTCAGCGTACGGCCGCGCATATAGGCCAGCGGGGCGATCTCGATCACCTGTTTCTCGAACATTTTCTGGGTGCGGTCAAAGCCGAGCAGGTCGTACAGCGCGTCGTACAGCGGGCGCAGATACGGATCGACCTTCTGCGCCAGGTCGCCCGGCAGGAAGCCCAGGCGCTCGCCCGCTTCCACCGCGGGGCGGGTCAGGATGATGCGCTTGACCGCATCGCGTTCCAGCGCATCGACTGCGCAAGCGACGGCCAGGTAGGTCTTGCCGGTACCGGCCGGGCCGATGCCGAAGCTGATGTCGTGATCAAGAATATTGCGCAGGTAGCGGATCTGGTGCGGCGTACGGCCGCGCAGGTCGTTGCGGCGCGTTTTCAGTACCGGGCTGGTGATGTCGGGCTCGTGGAAGGGCGGCTCCTCGCCGGAAGGAGCGAAATCGTCCGGCGCCTCGCTGGCGCGCTGTTCGACCAGGGCCAGTTGCACTTCTTCCACCGGCACTACCTTGTCGGCAACCTCCCAGAAGCGCTCGAGGATGGCGACGGCGCGTTCGGCATTGGTGCCACTGACGATGAACTTCTCGCCGCGGCGGAAAATAGTGACGTCCAGCGCCGCCGAAATCTGGCGCAGGTTTTCATCGAGCGGGCCGCACAAGTGGGCCAGGCGCGTGTTGTCCAGTGGTTCTGGAACGAAGTAGTGCGGTTGCACCGGGGTTTTTGTTTTCAAAGTATCGCTTCTCCGCGCAGGGAGTAATCCAGGCTTTCAGTGATGCGCACGCTGACCATCTGGCCAATCAGGGCCTGCGCATTGGCGCCGCCGTCGAAGTGGACGGTGCGGGTGTTGCTGGCGCGGCCTTGCATTTGATTGCCGCCGCGCTTGGACGGGCCTTCCACCAGCACCTGCATGGTCATGCCGACCATGGCGGCGCTGTGGCGCCTGGTGTTTTCATCGAACAGGGCTTGCAGGCGCTGCAGGCGGGCCGATTTCACCTCGGCCGGCGTATCGTCGGCCAGGTTGGCGGCCGGGGTGCCGGGGCGCTTGCTGAAAATGAAGCTGAAGCTGTTGTCGAAATCGACGTCCTGCACCAGCTTGACCATCGCTTCGAAATCCTCGTCGGTCTCGCCGGGGAAGCCGACGATGAAGTCCGACGAAATCACCACGTTCGGGCGCACCGCGCGCACCTTGCGGATGATGGACTTGTATTCCAGCGCGGTATAGCCGCGCTTCATGGCGCCGAGGATCTTGTCCGAGCCATGCTGGGCCGGCAGGTAGAGCTGGTCGGCCAGCTTCGGAATCTTTGCGTAGCAGTCGATCAGCCGCTGCGTGAATTCCTTCGGGTGGCTGGTGACGAAGCGGATGCGCTCGATGCCCGGGATTTCGGCCACGTATTCGATCAGCATGGCGAAATCGGCCACGCTGCCGTCGGCGGTCTCGCCGCGGAAGGCATTCACGTTCTGGCCAAGCAGCATGACTTCCTTCACGCCCTGCGCAGCCAGGCCGGCGACTTCGGTCAGCACGTCCTCGAAGCGGCGCGACACCTCCTCGCCGCGGGTGTAGGGCACCACGCAGTATGA
>JBCNOX010000131.1:0-10808 GCA_039593645.1 Pseudoduganella sp. | reverse complement strand
CGTAACAATGGCCAAGGTAATGAGCTTTGTCAAATTACAACGTGCTATGATGGCTAGGCAGTTACTTCATTCTTAAAGGAAAGAGTGATATGCCCTCCCGTACTTCTCGTTCGATTGAGATGCGGCCCGCCGAAGCGGCCGACCTGGCGTTCATGCAGCAGCTGTATTCCAGCACACGCAGCGCCGAAGTTCGGATGGGGGGCTGCGACCTCGCCACCGAAACCCTGTTGCAAGGCCTGCAGTTCAAGGCGCAGCAGACCTGGTACGAAACCCAATACCCAAACGCAGACCTGGCCGTGATCATGGACCGCGAGCGCCTGATCGGGCGCCTGTACGTCGATTACGGCCCGGACGAATTGCGCATACTCGATATCTGCCTGTTGCCCGAATACCGCAATCGCGGCATCGGGCTTGGCTTGCTGCGCAGCCTGCAGGCCCAGGGCGAGCGGCTGCGCCTGCCAGTGCGGATCAACGTTCCGCTGGGGAGCCTGGCGCAGCGCCTGCTGCTGCGCTGCGGTTTCGACATCCTGGCAGTGGACGGCACTTACAACATCATGGAGTGGATGCCGCCCGCCGGTATCGATTAAACCCGGACTAAGCCCAGCCCCCGAGCACTTTGTACAAGGTGACCTGGTTGGTGGCCTTGGCCAGTCGCACGCTGATCAGGCTTTGCTGCGCGGCGTACAGGGCACGCTGCGACACCAGGGCATTCAGGTAAGACTCCGCTCCCTTCTGGTAACGCGCCTCGTGGATGCGGTAGCTGCGGCTCGCCGCTTCGGTCAGCGCGGTTTGCGATTCCACGCGTTCGTCCAGCGTGCCGCGCTGCGCCAGCGCATCCGCCACTTCGCGGAAGGCCGACTGGATCGCCTTCTCATAGCGCGCCACGGCGATGCCATTGTCCGCCTTGGCGATATCCAGCCTTGCGCTATTGGCGCCGCCGTCGAACAGCGGCAGCGTCAGTTGCGGCAGGAAGGTCCAGGCGCCGGAGCCGGCCTTGAACAGGTTGCCCAGGCTGCTGCTTGCGCTGCCGGCGGTGCCGGTCAGCGTAATGCTCGGGAAGAAAGCGGCGCGCGCCACGCCAATATTGGCGTTGGCAGCTTTCAGTGAGTGCTCGGCTTCCAGTACGTCCGGGCGTTGCAGCAGCACGGAGGACGGCACGCCTTCCGGCAGTTCGGCCAGCGTGGTGACCGCAGTCGGCAAGGCTTGCGGCAGCAGGCTCGCCGGCACTTGGGTACCGACCAGCAGGGCCAGCGCGTTTTCGCCGGCCGCTACCTGGGCGGTGTAAAGGGCCATGTCGTTGCGCGCGGCTTCGACACTGGTTTGTGCTTCGTACATATCGAGGCCCGAGGTGGCGCCCGATTCGAAGCGGCGCTTGCTCAGCTCATACGTGATCTGCTGGCTTTTCAGCGTATCCTGCGCCAGCAGCAGGCGTTCCTTGTCGGCGGCCAGCCCAAGCCAGGTGGTGGCCACTTCGGCCACCAGGCTAAGGCGCTGGGCACGCTGCGCTTCCTGCGTACCGAGGTAGGCTTGCAGGCCCGCTTCCGACGAGTTGCGCAGCTTGCCGAACAAGTCCAGCTCATAGGCTGGAATTGCCAGGCCGCCGGTGTACTGGCGGCTGATGTCGCCGCCCGGTGCACGCGATGCGCTCTGGCCCACCTGCGCATTTACCTTTGGTAGTTGCGCGGAACGGTCGATGCCGTACTGCGCCCTCGCCTTTTCGATGTTCAGCGCCGACACACGCAGGTCGCGGTTGTTCTTCAGCGCCAGCTCCACCACTTCACGCAATTGCGGGTCGCCGATGAAGTCCTGCCAGGCGATTTCGCTGGCCGGCTTGGCATCGGCGGCAGTATTGGCGGGCTTGTAGGCCTCGCCCTGCGGCCAGGCCGCAGCTACCGGCGAGTCCGGGCGCTGGTATGTCGGCGCCAGGCTGCAGCCGGCCAGCAAGGCCGCCACTGCAAGGGTAATCAAAGTCTTGTTCATATCAGTTTGCCTCCGAAGCGATGGCCGGTGCAGCGGGTGCGGCCGGGGAAGCCTTGCGGGCTACCCACGCACGCACCACCACGAAGAACACCGGCACGAAGAAGATGCCGAGGAAAGTCGCCGTCAGCATGCCGCCCAGCACCCCTACGCCAATCGCGTTCTGGCTGCCGGAGCCTGCGCCGCTTGCCATCGCCAGTGGCAGCACACCGAGGCCGAAGGCGATGGACGTCATCAGGATAGGCCGCAGGCGCAGCTTGACTGCCTGCAGCGTGGCTTCACGCAGTTCGATGCCCTTTTCCTGCAACTCCTTGGCGAATTCCACGATCAGGATCGCGTTCTTCGCCGACAGGCCGACCACGGTCAGCAGGCCGACCTGGAAATAGACGTCGTTCGCCAGATGGAAGCCCCAGGTCGCCAGTACGGTACCGATCACGCCGAGCGGCACCACCAGCAGCACCGAGAACGGCACCGACCAGCTTTCATACAGGGCGGCCAGGCACAGGAACACGATCAGTACGGAGATGGTGTACAGCACCGTGGTCTGCGAGCCGGAATCGCGCTCTTCCACCGACAAGCCGGTCCACTCGAAGCCGATACCGGCCGGCAGTTGCGCCACCAGCTTTTCCATTTCAGCCATGGCGACACCGGAGCTGATGCCCGGCGCAGGCATGCCCTGCACATTCATCGACGGCATGCCGTTATAGCGTTCCAGGCGTGGCGAGGCATAGATCCAGCGGCCGCTGGCGAAGGCGGAGAACGGCACCATCTCGCCTTGTGCATTACGCACGAACCACTTGTTCAGGTCTTCCGGCGCCATGCGAGATTCAGGCGTGCCTTGCAGGTAGACGCGTTTGACGCGGCCACGGTCGACGAAGTCGTTCACGTAGGACGAACCCCAGCCAACGCTCAACACGCGGTTCACGTCGGCCACGGAAAGGCCCAGGGCAGTGGCTTTCTGCTGGTCGATATCCAGCTTGAACTGCGGCGTATCTTCCTGGCCGTTAGGGCGCACCGCCATCAGGAGCGGGTTCTTGGCGGCCATGCCCAGCAACTGGTTACGCGCCGCCATCAGCGCTTCATGGCCAACGCCACCCTGGTCCTGCAGTTGCAGGTCGAAGCCGCTTGCGTTACCGAGTTCCATCACGGCTGGCGGCGCGAAGGCGAACACCATCGCTTCGCGGATCTGCGAGAAGGCGCCCATGGCGCGGCCAGCAATCGCTTTCACCTTCTGGTCCGGGCTCTTGCGCTCGGACCAGTCTTTCAGGCGCACAAAGGCGAGACCGGCATTCTGGCCATTGCCTGCAAAGCTGAAGCCAGCCACCGTGAACACGGAAGCCACGGAAGCCTTTTCGTTTTCCAGGAAATGGTGCTCCAGCTTTTCCAGCACTTTCAGGGTGCGTTGCTGGGTGGCGCCGGTTGGCAACTGCACCATGGAGAACAGCACGCCCTGGTCCTCTTCCGGCAGGAAGGAAGTCGGCAGGCGCATGAAGGACACGGCCAGCACCGCCAGCAGCGCGCCATACACCACCAGCGAACGGCCGCTGCGTGCGATCGTCTTGCCGACCCAGCCCTGGTATCTGGTGCTGCTGCGGTCGAAGCTGCGGTTGAACCAGGCGAAGAAACCTTTCTCGGAAACGTGGGCGCCAGGCTTCAGGAAGGTGGCGCACAGCGCAGGCGTGAAGACCATTGCCACCAGCACCGACAGCACCATGGCCGACACGATGGTCACCGAGAACTGGCGGTAAATCACGCCGGTAGATCCGCCGAAGAAAGCCATCGGCACGAACACGGCGGACAGCACCAGGGCAATACCGACCAGCGCACCGGAAATCTGGCCCATGGACTTGATGGTCGCTTCTTTCGGCGACAAGCCCTCCTCCGTCATCACGCGCTCAACGTTCTCCACCACCACGATGGCATCGTCCACCAGCAGGCCGATAGCCAGCACCATTGCAAACATGGTCAGTGTGTTGATCGAGTAGCCGAGCGAGAACAGCACGCCGAAAGTACCCAGCAGCACAACCGGCACCGCGAAGGTCGGGATCAGGGTAGCGCGGAAGTTCTGCAGGAAGACGTACATCACGATGAACACCAGGATCACCGCTTCCACCAGGGTCTTGACCACTTCCTCAATGGACAGCTTGACGAAAGGCGTGGTGTCGAATGCCACCTCGGCCTTCATCCCTTGTGGGAACTGCTTGCCCATCACTTCGATCTTCTTCTTCACCGCGTCGGCGGTATCCAGTGCGTTCGCACCGGTAGCCAGCTTGACTGCCACCCCTACCGCTGGCGAGCCGTTGTAGCGCGCCACGGTGTTGTAGTTCTCGCTGCCCAGCTCAACGCGTGCCACGTCGCGCAAGTGCACGGTGGCGCCGCTGGCGGTGGTCTTCAGCAGGATGGCGCCGAATTGCTCCGGCGTCTGCAGGCGGCTTTGCGCCGTCACGGTGGCGTTCAGTTGCTGGCCTTGAATAGCAGGCGCGCCGCCCAGCTCGCCGGCCGAGACTTCGGCGTTCTGCGCCTGGATGGCCGCCGTCACATCGGCTGGCGTGAGCTGGAAGCCCTGCAGCTTCTGCGGATCGAGCCAGATGCGCATGGCGTACTGGGAGCCGAACAGGGTCACGTCGCCCACGCCTTGCACACGGCTCAGCGGATCGATCACGTTGGCGGCCACGTAGTCGCCCAGGTCGGACTGCTTCATCTTGCCGTCTTCGGAAACGAAGCCGAGCACCAGCAGAAAGTTGCGGGTGGCCTTCGACACCACCAGCCCTTGCTGGGTCACGGCACTAGGCAGCAACGGCGTTGCGAGCTGCAGTTTGTTCTGCACTTGCACCTGTGCGATGTCGGGATTGGTGCCGCTGTTGAAGGTCAGCGTGATGTTGATGCCGCCGGTCGAATCGCTGGTCGACGACATGTAGCGCAAGCCGTCGATACCCTTCATCTTCTGTTCGATGATCTGGGTGACGGCATCTTCCACCGTCTTGGCCGATGCGCCCGGGTAAGAACCCGAGATCGAGATCGACGGCGGCGCAATACTTGGGTACTGCGAAATTGGCAGCCCCTTGATCGCCATTACGCCCGCCAGCATCACAACGATGGCGAGCACCCAGGCGAAAATGGGGCGGTTGATAAAGAAGCGGGACATGATGGAATCCTCCGCTTAGCGTGCCGCTACGGCTGGCTTATCCGCGGCTGCGGTGGTGGCGGTGCCGCTGGAGTTTTTCGCCACGACTGCGGGCGCCCCCGGCTTCACCTTCTGCAGGCCTTCAACGATCACGCGGTCGCCGGCAACGAGGCCGGATTTCACCAGCCATTTGTCGCCGATGGTGCCGCCGGTCTGCAGCACGCGCTGTTCGACTTTGCCTTCCTTGTTCAGCACCAGGGCCGTGGCCTCGCCTTTCGGGTTACGGGTCACGCCCATTTGCGGCACGGCGATGGCTTGTTCGCTGACGCCGGTTTCCAGCACGGCGCGCACGAACATGCCCGGCAGCAGGTCATGCTTCGGGTTCGGAAACAGCGCGCGCAGGGTCACGTTGCCGGTGCCCGGATCGACGCTCACGTCGGAAAATTGCAGCTTGCCCGGCAGCGCGTACTTGCTGCCATCGGCCAGCAGCAGCGTCACCGCAGCCTGGCCATTGGCTTTCTTGAGAGAGCCGCTCTCCATTTCGCGCTTCAGTCGCAGCAGCTCTTCGCTGGACTGGGTAACGTCGACGTAGATCGGGTCGAGCTGCTGCACGGTGGTCAACGCCGTGGCCTGGCCGGCAGTCACCAGCGCGCCCGGCGTCACATTGGAACGGCTGATCCGGCCGGAAATCGGCGACGCCACCTTGGTGTAATCGACATTGATGCGCGCCGAATCGACGGCGGCTTGTGCGGCTTCCACTTCGGCCTTGGCCTGCTCGTGGGCGGCCACTGCATCGTCGTAATCCTGGCGGCTCACGCCCTCGATTGCCACCAGCTCCTTATAGCGGGCGACTTTCGGCGCGGCGGCAGCCAGGTTGGCCTTGGCCTTGGCCAGGTTGGCTTTGGCGGAGTTGTAGGCTGCTTGGTAGGTCGCGGCATCGATCTGGTAAAGCTGTACGCCAGCCTTGACGTCCGCGCCTTCCGTGAACAGGCGCTTCTGGATCAGGCCTCCAACTTGCGGACGCACTTCGGCGACCTGATAGGCCGCGGTGCGGCCGGGCAGCTCGGTGCTCATGGCCAGCGCTTGCGGCGTCACGGTAAATACGGCAACTTCCGGCGCCTGCTGGGCGCCCCCTTGGGCTGGACCAGCCTGTTTGGCGCCGCAACCGGCGAGCATTGCCGCTACTGCGGCAGCGGCAGCGGCACCCAGCAGCATGGAATTCCTTTGCATGTTTTTCATCTTTTTTCCCGAAAAGACTTAGAATGAACGATCATTCTAACATAATTTGGAATTCTGACTCGCTGGTCAGTAATTCTACGTAAGACAGGCTTTAGCCGGATCTCGTCCGGCGCGCTAATTCGCGATCTAGTGCATTGGCAAAGTTCTGGCGGTCAGCTTGGCTGAATGCGGAAGGGCCACCCGTTTCGATGCCGGCGCCGCGCAGCTCCTCCATGAAGGAGCGCATCGTCAGCTGCTGCGCGATGGTGTCCTTGGTGTACCACTCACCGCGTGGATTGAGCGGCAGGCCGCCTTTCCCCAGCACCTGGGCTGCCAGCGGGATGTCACCGGTCACCACGATGTCCCCTGCACTGACGCGTTCGACGATTTCGGCATCCGCCGCGTCAGCGCCTGCCGGGACCTGTAGCGCACGGATGAAGCGCGAGCCGGGCACGCGCATCAACTGGTTGGCCACCAGCGTGACACTGATCTGCGTCCGGTCTGCGACGCGGAACAGGATGTCTTTGATGACTGCGGGACAAGCGTCCGCATCTACCCAAATGTGCATGATTTGCATCGAAAACTGTAGAAAGAATCGAGCATTGTAATCAGGTTGGCCAAACTATCTTCTCAAAAAGCCGCTGCAGCCTGGCTGCACGGTCCGAATTGACCATCGCCACGTAAGAAATCCTGCCGCCGAGGAAGGCCCGGAAGTCCGGGTGGTTCTCCCTGTTCTGCAATTCCGGGCCATGGCGCACGCAATTGGTCAGCGTCGCTTTGAGCTTATCGTACTCGTTGCGGGCGATATTCGGGTGCGAATTGACGACGATACCCGTCACTTGCTGGCGCACTCCTTCGCGCATCAGCCGCGTTTTGCGGGTGTTGACGCGGAAACCCTCTTCCAGTGCGATTGCCGCAACCTGGATTTGGAAGCGCTCTACGGCCCGCACAAACTCCTCGTCCCCCGCAAACGCCAGGTCGTCAGCGTAGCGGCTGTAAGAGGCGCCAAGCGAACGCGCCAGTGAATCGAGCCGTATGTCGAGCCGGTAGGCACAGAGGTTCGCCAGCGCCGGTGAACACGGCGACCCTTGCGGCAAGTGCGGCGACTTCAGGGCTTGGCGCTCCGACCAGGCCAGCGAAGCGCCTAGCTGCTTGTCGCGGAACAAGCCATGTGGCGCGCGATTGACGCACATACGCGCCAGCGTTCCAGCAACGCTTTCCGGGTAACCCAACTTTTCGAACAGCGCATGGATGCGCGAGTGCTGAATGCCCGGGAAGAAGTCCTTCAAATCCATGCGCACGACGGCATGCCGGCCTGCGTGCCGCGCGGCGTGCGTGACGCATGAATGCCCGCGCCGGAAGCCGTGTGCTGCCGGGTGCGGCGGCACCAGGTCCAGGATCTGGCGCAGGATCTTCTGCTGGATGCGGCGCAGCCGCTCTTTGGGAATCTCGATCAGGCGCAGGCCGCCGCTGCGCTTTGGCACCCAGCGGTAATGGTAGTGCTGGAGCCGGGATTGCTCGTCGCGCGCAATGCGCCACTGGTCCGCGAACCAGCGCAGGGCGCCGACGGGTTCATTCAGCCAGGCCGCCAGGTCGCCGACGGTCGGCAGTTCGGGCAGCGCAAGTGCGGCCAGCCACTCGGGCTTTGGGGGCCGCATGGGCTGGTCGAGGCAATAGCGGCGCACCTCAGGCAGTTCGATGAACGGCAGCACGTCGTCCTGACCACGGCCCAGTAGCTCCAGCAGCAATCCAGCCAACTCATGCCGGCTGAAGTAATGGAAATTCTCGCCGGTCCGCAAGGCCAGCGCCGTGCAAATGCCGCGCGCCCAAGTCTGCTCCGCGTCGAAAACGCGACTGCACGCCGCGGCCAGGCTTGCCGGGCTGCCATCGGTGGCCAGCATCGTGTCGGCAAGCGCCAGCGCGGTAAGTTCTTCGATATTCATGATTTGAAAGGAGCGGAGAGCCGCCAACGAGTCTCGTGACGCGTGCGTTGTGTTTGCGCGAAGCGCAAGGCCACTCATGCGGCGAAATGCAGAACATCAAACATCCCGCGGGGTAACCCCGCAGAGGCTGTCCCTGCACGTGGCAAGGACAGGCCGGCTTGGCGGTTCCGCCCCGCCGACACAGTAGGTCAATTTAGCCGGAAGGTCAACGGCCAGTCGATTACAGCTTCACTGGAGTCGCATCGAGCTGGATATTCTGCAGGAACACCTGCGAATACGCTTCAAAGCCGGAATCGATGCCCAGCAAGATCCACACCGCACCATTCGCATCGGTCGTTACCTTCTGCGGCTTGTCGTTCTTCAGGGTCTTGCTGGCATAGGACACGGCAGTGCCGCAGGCCTGGCCGTTGGCGATATTGCCGATGACCTGCGCGTCCTTGCCGCCTTCGGCCTGGTTGCCGCGCTCGATGTTCATGCGGATCGCATTATTAGCCGTGACAGCCTTGGGTTCGACAGCCGTTGCGCCTGCATAGACCCATACCGCTTCGCCCGGCGCACCGCCCACACCCATGCAACCCGTTTGCGCGTTGCTCGCCAGTTTGAGCGAGAAGTTGATGTTGTAGGTGGTGTTCTTCTCCAGGCCGAGGAACTGCTTCTTCACGAACAGGAACAGGTCGTCGCTGCGGTTGGTGCCGCCAATCAGGTAGCCCTTGCCGGTCAACGGTGCGGGCAGCGCGCGCTGCTCGAAGACGACGTTGGTCGGCGCAGTTTCCGGGGTGTAGTCCGAGGAGCTGCCAGTCCAGCCAGCAATGCCATCCTTGTCGAAGTCCACAACCGCCGCAACTTGTTTCGGGCCTTTGTCGGCGTCGTTGCCACCACCGCATGCCGCCAGCATGGACAGCATGGCGATGGAGAGACCGGTTTTCAGATTTGTTTTCATTGTTTGACTGTCCTTCCCACAAAAGTTTTTGGAAAACCAATTGTAGAAAGGACCAAAGGCGCCGAAACGGCGCCTTTGTATGTAGAGGTATGTAGCCCGCTTAGACCATTGGCTACATTTTTCTACTTCCAGTCACCCCTCAGTTCTGCTACCTGGCGATACAGCATTTCCGGGCTGACTTCGTGCGGTTCCACCGGCTGGCCAACCGCCAGCGAAAGCTGGGAGCGGAAGCCTTTGCGGAAAGCGCGCTCCAGCAAGCCGTCCTTGCTGCGGCTGAGCAGGTGCCCCCACAGGCCGCGCAGCGCCATCGGGATCACCGGTACTTTGGTGCGTTCGATGATCTTGCTGATACCGCCCTTGAACTCGTTCATTTCGCCGGTGCTGGTCAGCTTACCCTCCGGGAAAATGCAAACCAGCTCGCCTTCATGCAGCGCTTGTGCGATATCGACGAAGGCTTTCTCCATCAGCCACGGGTCTTCCTTGGCGGGAGCGATCGGGATCGCTTTGGCGGTGCGGAAGATCCAGCCGAAGAACGGGGTCTTGAAGATACGGTGGTCCATCACGAAGCGGATCGGGCGCGGGCTCGCCGCCACAATCACAATTGCATCGACGTAGCTGACGTGGTTGCACACCAGGACGGCGCCGCCCTCTTCCGGAATGCGGTCGGCATCGATGGTCTTGACGTTGTGCACCGTATGGATCAGGAGCCACGCCAGGAAGCGCATCAGGAATTCAGGCACCAGCGAGAAGATGTACGCCGCCACAATGGCGTTCATGATCGCGGTGGCCAGGAACACTTGTGGAATCGTGAAGCCCTGGCCCAGCAGCAGGATGGCCACGCCGGTTGCCACCACCATGAACAGCGCGTTCATGATGTTCATGCCCGCGATGGTGCGCGACAGGTGTTGCGGGTCGGCGCGCAACTGGATCAGCGCGAACAGCGGGACGATGAAGAAGCCGCCGAATACGCCGATCATCACCACGTCGAAGATGATGCGCCAGGCACCTGGCAGCATCACCATGGCGTAGGCATCCACTTCGCCCGGCGCGCTATAGCCCTGGCTGGCCAGGTACAGGTCGATGCCGAACACCGACAGGCCGATGGAGCCGAACGGCACCAGGCCGATCTCCACCTTGCGGCCGGAGAGTTTTTCGCACAGCAGCGAGCCGGCGCCGATACCCAGCGAGAACATCGTCAGCAGCAATACGAAGACGCTGTTGTCACCTTTCAGGTAATCCTTGGCATAGACCGGGAACTGCGCCAGCACGATCGCGCCGTAGAACCAGAACCAGGAGTTGCCCAGCATCGAGAGGAAGACAGAGCGGTTGCCGGCGGAGAAGCGCAGGTTGCGGATCGATTCGGTGAACGGGTTCCAGTTCACTTTCAGGTCCGGCTGCGGCGCCGGCGTTTTCGGAATGCCGTATGCGGAGAACAGCCCGACCACTGCGAAAAACACCGTGGCGACAGCCAGCCACGTGATGCCATTCGGCTTATGGTTGACGATGATCGCGCCGAACACCTGGCCGAGCAGGATGCCGACAAAGGTGCCCATTTCAACGATACCGTTGCCGCCGGTGAGTTCTTCCGGCTTAAGGTGCTGCGGCA
>JBCNOX010000130.1:0-10844 GCA_039593645.1 Pseudoduganella sp. | reverse complement strand
GCCGTTCGACTTGCATGTGTAAAGCATGCCGCCAGCGTTCAATCTGAGCCAGGATCAAACTCTTCAGTTCAATCTCTGTTTTTCGGCATTGCTACCGAGGTCACTCACTCAAAATACTGACGAAATCTCATAAGAGATTTACGTTTAATTTTGTGCGAGCGTTATAACGTATATTTTGAGCATCAGGCCCGAAGGCCTGGGCATATCGTCAAACGCCCACACTTATCGACTGTTGATTTTTAAAGATCGCTGCCTTATCGTTGACAAAGCGTTGTGTTTGTCAGCAGCAGAGAAGCGAGATTATGCAGTATTTCGTATAACTCGTCAACCCCATCTTTTTCGCTTCGCTGCTTCGTCGTTGACGTTGCTGCGTTGCGAGGGACAGAACTATAGCGGACCGGCGCCGTTCGCGCAAGGGTAAAATGTCAGGTTTCGCAAACTGGTTTCGCTGCTGTCATGACTATCCTGCTTTCCACCCTCAACGCGCGCTACACCCATGCATCCCTTGGGCTGCGCTACCTGCTTGCCAATATGGGCGACCTGCAGGCGCAGACGCGCATCCAGGAATTCGTGATCGGTGCGAAAACGACCGAAATGGTTGAGCGCATCCTCGCGGCGCAGCCAAAGATCGTCGGTTTCGGTGTCTATATATGGAACGTCGAAGAGACCTGCCGCCTGGTGGCAACGCTGAAACGCGTGGCGCCACATTTGGTCATCGTTCTGGGTGGACCGGAAGTCTCGTATGAAACCGGCGAGCAGGAGATCGCACGCCTGGCCGACTACGTCGTAACCGGCTGGGGCGATGTCACCTTCCCCAAGTTGTGCGGCGAAATCCTGAATGGTCCCAAGCCTTTGATGAAGGTGCATGCGGGCGTGCAGCCGCCGATGGCGGAGATCAAGCTACCCTATTCAATCTATTCGGATGAAGACATCGCGCACCGCACCTTATATGTAGAGGCTTCGCGCGGCTGCCCGTTCAAGTGCGAGTTCTGCCTGTCGTCGCTGGACAAGACGGCCTGGCCATTCAACATCGATGCCTTCCTTGCGGAGATGGAGGCGCTGCATGCACGCGGCGCGCGCACCTTCAAGTTTGTCGACCGCACCTTCAACCTGAATATCAAGACCAGCCTGAAGATCATGCAGTTCTTCCTGGATAAGCTGGCAGCCGCACCGGACGATCCGGTGTACGCCCACTTCGAGCTGGTGCCGGACCACCTGCCCGATGCGCTCAAGGAGGGCATCGCCAAATTCCCACCGGGGACGCTGCAGTTCGAAATTGGCATCCAGAGCTTCAACCCGGTAGTGCAGGCCAACATCTCGCGCAAGCAGGACAACGCCAAGGCCGCCGACAACATCCGCTGGCTGTGCGAGCACTCGGACGTGCACATGCACGTCGACCTGATCGCCGGCCTGCCCGGCGAGACGGTCGAAAGCTTTGCCGAAGGCTTCGACAAGCTGTGGGCACTGGGCCCGCACGAGATCCAGTTCGGCATCCTGAAACGCCTGCGCGGCACGCCGATCATCCGCCACACGCAGGAATTCGGCATGGTGTACGACCCGTACCCGCCCTATACAATCCTGGCCAACCGGGATATTGATTTTTCGACCATGCAGCGCCTGGTGCGCTTTGCACGCTACTGGGACCTGGTAGCGAATTCGGGACGCTTCACGCATACCGTGCCGGTCCTGCTGGGCGAATCTCCATTTAAATCGTTTATGGCGTTTTCGGATTGGCTTTATGCCAACACGGATGCCACGCACAGGATCGCCCTGGACCGACTGGCCGTCATGGTGGGTCGCTGGCTGGGCGTAGCGGGCATGGAGGCCGCAGCGGTTACGGAACTGCTGGCACGGGACGGCCACGGAGTAAAACAAAGGGCAGCGGCGCCGGCCAGCGCTGCGCCGGCAAGGCAGGCGCGCCACCTGGCAGCGTGACCTGCACCGAGTGGCGCGACAGGCGAAACTCTTTTACACTGGTGGCATGCCTATTGCTCAAGAGCCAACGTTATCTTTCAGCCCAGACGGGCGCACGGTTTCAGCCGGGGGAACCTGGCAAGTCAGTGCACTCGCCAGCAAGCGGGTGATGAAAGCCATTTCCGGCTGCCTTGACCATGTAAAGGATATCCACGCGGTCGAATGGGATTTGCGTGGGGTTGAAATGCTGGACCATGTCGGCGCACAGCTGCTATGGAGCGCCTGGGGCTACAAGCGCCCGGCCAAACTGAAACTGGTCGACGGCCAGGATGAAATCTTCAAGCGCATCGAGAGCGCCGGCAAGCTGGAGATGCCACGCCCGCGCAAGGAGCATTTCGGCTGGGTGACGTCGCTGGGCTTTGGCATCCTGCACTTCCTCGAACATATACGAGGCTTCGTGCAGTTGATCGGCTCCGTGGTGCAGGACGTGGGTCGCTTCATCACCCACCCGATGCGCGGGCCGTGGCGCGAGATTTCGGCAAATATTTTCCATGCCGGTTTCCAGGCGCTGGGCATTACCGCGCTGGTAGGCTTCCTGATTGGCGTGGTGCTGTCTTACCTGTCGGCGCAGCAGTTGCGTAACTTTGGCGGCGACATTTACCTGGTCAACCTGCTCGGCATGTCCATTGTGCGCGAGTTGGGACCGTTGATGGCGGCGATCCTGGTGGCGGGCCGTTCGGGGTCGGCCATCACGGCGCAATTGGGCGTGATGCGCGTGACGGAAGAACTGGATGCGATGCTGGTGATGGGCATCTCGCACGGCTACCGCCTGATCATGCCGAAGGTGGTCGCGCTGGCGATCTCCATGCCGCTGCTGGTGATCTGGACTGACGCGGCGGCGCTGATCGGCGGCATGATCGCTGCAAAAGTGGAACTGAACCTGTCGATCCGCTACTTCATCATGAAGCTGCCGCAGGTGGTACCGCTGGCCAACTATTACATCGGCCTGTTCAAAGGCGCGGTGTTCGGCATGCTGATCGCGATGGTGTCCTGCCACTTTGGCCTGCGTATCAAGCCGAATACGGAAAGCTTGGGCCGCGGCACCACCACCTCGGTGGTGACGGCGATTACGGTGGTGATCCTGGCGAACGCGGTGTTTGCCATCGTCTTCAACGGAGTGGGTTACTGATGAACGACCTGCCGGAACAACATCAGCAAGAAGAAGAGAGCTGCGGCTGCCCCGAGAGCGAAAGCAAGCTGACGCTGGATGGCAGCGTGCCGGCGGTGGAGATTACCAACCTGCAGACCAAGTTTGGCCGCACGGTCATCCACAATGACTTGAACCTGACCATCAACAATGGCGAGATCCTGTCGATCGTAGGCGGTTCGGGCACCGGCAAAACGGTGCTGCTGCGGCAAATGCTGGGACTGGAACGCCCGACCAAGGGTTGCGTACGCGTCTTCGGCGAGGACATTACTGTCGCATCGCAGGGCCACCTGCAGGAACTGCGCAATCACTGGGGCATGCTGTTCCAGCAGGGCGCGCTGTATTCCGCGCTGACGGTATTCGAGAACGTGGCCCAGCCAATGCAGGAACTCGGCACCCTGCCGCAGCACCTGATCCGCGACGCGGTGCTGCTGAAGATGAATATGGTGGGCCTGGGCCCGGAGCACGCGAACAAGATGCCGAGCGACCTGTCGGGCGGCATGATCAAGCGGGTGGCGCTGGCGCGGGCCCTGGCGCTGGAACCGAAGCTGCTGTTCCTGGACGAGCCGACCGCCGGCCTGGACCCTGACCTGTCGGAGAGCTTCGTGTCGCTGATCAAATCCCTGCACCGCGAGCTGGGATTGACGGTGGTGATGGTGACCCACGACCTGGACACGCTGTTCGCGCTCTCCACGCGCATTGCGGTGCTGGCGGAGAAACATGTGTTGGCGATCGGGCCAACCCGCGAGGTGATCAAGACCGATCACCCGTTTATCAAGGAATTCTTCCTGGGCGACCGCGGCAAGCGCGCGCTGGAGGCCCTGGAATAAGGAGCAAGGCATGGAAAACAAATCACACGCTTTGATGACAGGCATCTTCACGATCTCGCTGCTGATCGCGGCGATCCTGTTCGGCATCTGGTTCAACCGCGACCGGGTGAAGTACGACCCGTTCCTGATTGCGACCACGCAGTCGGTCCCCGGCCTGAACCCGCAAGCAGCGGTGCGCTATCGCGGGCTTGAAGTGGGCAAGGTCGACGACATCGATTTCGATCCCAAGCTGGCGGGCCAGATCCTGATCCACCTGAGCATCGACCCGGCAACGCCGATCACCAAGACCACGTATGCGACGCTGGGCTACCAGGGCGTGACCGGTATCGCCTATATCCAGCTGGACGACGAATCCGTCGGTTCGCCGGCGTTGCAGACCTCCAAGCAGAACCCAAGCCGCATCCCGCTGCAGCCAGGCCTGTTCGACCAGTTGGAAAAGCGCGGAACGGCGATCCTGGAAAAGGCGGAAGAAGTAACCAAGAAGATGGATACCCTGCTCAGCCCCGAGAACCAGAAGACCATGCTGAGCGCCTTCCGCGACGTGAGCGATACCGCCCAATCGTACAAGGACCTGGCAGCCAAGCTGGATCCAGCGGTGCAGCGCATTCCCGCGCTGGTGGAGCATGGCGACCGTGCCTTGCAGTCGGTCGATACCCTGGCCAATGAAGCGACCAAGGTAGCACGCACCCTGCAGGGGCCGGACGGCGCCGTACAGCGCATTACCGCTTCCGTCGATCGCGCAACCACTTCCGTCGAGGCGGTGGCCAGCGGCGTGGAGCTGGAAACCCTGCCAGGCGTGACCGGACTGGCCGATGAAACCAAGTCTTCCATGCGCGCCATCCGGCGCACCATGAATAATATTAGCGATCGCCCGACCAGCATCCTGTTCGGCGCACCTGGCACGCCGCCGGGACCGGGTGAACCGGGCTTTGACCCTTCTGGCAAATAAGGAACAGCAATGAAGAAGAACATTCTCCTGACCGCCGTTGTTGCAGCCGCTGCCGCGCTGGCCGGCTGCGCCAGCAAGGGACCGCAGCCGACCTCTTACGATTTCGGCCCGATGGGGGCGCCGCTGCCGGCGGCCAGCCTGGCGCCAGCCGCCGGAACCAACGGAAGCAACGGAACCAGTGGAACCAATGGCGCGAGCGCCCCGGCCGCAGGGATAACTGCCCTGGTCGTGTCGGACGTGAGCGGTCCCGCCTCGCTCGACACGCAGCGCATGTACTACCGCCTGATGTACGCCGACGCGCGGCAGTCGCGCCCTTATGCTTACAACAACTGGTCGGTGACGCCGCTGCAGCTGCTGTCGCAGCGCCTGAAAGCCCGCATCGCGCAATCCGGCGTCAAGGTCGTGTCGACCACCGACGCGGCAGGCGGCCTGCCGCTGCTGCGCCTCGAGGCCGACGAGTTCTCGCAGAACTTCGACACCGCCACCCAGAGCAGCGCCAGCATCACCCTGCGCGCCTCGGTGTTCCGCAACCACAAGCTGGTCGACCAGCGCACTTTCAGCCGCACCGCGCGCGCCCCGAGCGCCGACGCGGCAGGCGGCGCCAGCGCCCTGGCCGAAAGCACCGACGGCGTCGCCGCCGACATCCTGGCCTGGCTGGCAACCCTGCCGCAGTAATCATGAGCGAAGAAGCGCCCGCCCCAGCCCCACCGCCGACACCCGCGCCGGCTCCCAAGCCGCCGGTCCGTACCGGCTCACCGGTGGCGCGCGCGACCCTGCTCGCGTACATGGTGCTGATCGTCTATGCCAGCTGGTTCCCCTTCTCCGGCTGGCAGAACCAGGGGCTGTCGCCGCTGATCTTCCTCGAATGGACTTCGCTGCCGCGCTACTGGACCGGCTTCGACGCCGGCATCAACGTGATCGGCTACATCCCCTTCGGCATGCTGCTGGTGTACGCCATGCGGCCCAAGGTGACCGGCTTCTGGGCCTTCCTGCTGGCCAGCATCGCCGGCATGCTGGTTTCCGGCACCATGGAAGCGGTGCAGACTTACCTGCCGACCCGCGTTTCGTCCAACCTGGACTTCTACACCAACAGCGCCGGCTCGATCATCGGCGCCTTCATCGGTGCGATGACGGCGCACAAGCTGATGGACACCAGTACTGCCTACAATCTGCGCCAGCGCTGGGTCGCCCAGCACGCCAGCCAGGGGCTGGTACTGGTAGCGCTATGGCCGCTGACCCAGATCTACCCCCAAGGCTTCCTGTTCGGGCTGGGGCAGCTGCTGCCCATCCTGTCCGAATGGCTCAGCGAATTGCTGGACATGGAGATCGACCTGGCGGCCATGGTGCGCCCCGACGTAACGCTGACGGTGGAGCAGTACTGGCTGTCCGAAACCATCGTGACCGCCTGCGGCATGGTGGGCGCGGCACTGACCCTGCTGTGCATCCTGCGCAAGCCGGCCCCGCGCGCGCCGCTGGTGGCCCTGCTGGTGGCCGCCGCCGTGCTGGTGAAAACCCTGTCCACCGCGCTGCAGCTCGGCCCCGACGCCGCCTTCGTGTGGATCACGCCGGGCGCGCAGGGCGGTTTCCTGATCGGCGTGATCATGCTGGGCGGCCTGATTTTTGCGCCCCAAGTGGCGCAACGCCGGCTGGCAGTGGCCACGCTGCTGCTTAGCCTGTTGATCGTCAACACGACCCCGACCAACCCCTACTTCAGCGAAACGCTGCAGACCTGGGTGCAAGGGAAATTCCTTAACTTCTACGGCGCGGCCCAGTTCCTGTCGCTGGCGTGGCCATTGGCAGCCCTCTGGTACCTTTGCCTCCCATCGCACAAGCTGAACAAGGAAACCCGGGAAACCCCGGTAAAATAAGCGCCTGCATCACAAACGAGGCTTCAGATGAGCGACAACCAATACTACAAGCATCACGTGTTCTTCTGTACGAACCACCGTGATGACGGCCGCGAAAGTTGCGGCCCGCGCGGCGCCGAAGCCGCCCAGAAGCACGCCAAGAAACGCTGCAAGGAACTGAACCTGAACGGCGAAGGCAAGGTGCGCATCAATTCCGCCGGTTGCCTGGACCGATGCGAACACGGCCCGGTTGCCGTGGTCTACCCCGAAGGCACCTGGTACACCTACGTTGACACTGCCGACATCGACGAAATCGTCGACAGCCACCTGGTCAACGGCAAAGAAGTAGAGCGTCTGAAAATCAAATGATGAACAAGAATTCCGAGAAGTTCACGCTGCAGGGCGGCGCCGGCCTGATGGAAGGCCTGATCGACATGCCGGCCGGTGCGCCGAAAGGCATCGCCCTGGTGGCCCACCCCCACCCGCTGTACGGCGGCACCATGGAAAACAAGGTTGCGCAAACGCTGGCGCGCACCTTCGTGGCGCTGGGCTATGTGGCGGCACGCATCAACTTCCGCGGCGTTGGCGCATCCGAGGGCGTGCATGACCACGGCCACGGCGAAACCGACGACATGATGATCCTGTACCAGCACATGGTGCAGCGCTACCCCGGCCTGCCGGTATCGCTGTCGGGCTTCTCGTTCGGCACCTTCGTGCAGTCGCACCTGGCGCAGCGCCTGGCCGCCGCCGGCACCCCGGCGGAACGCCTGGTGCTGGTCGGTACCGCCGCCGCCAAATGGCAGATCGCCGATGTACCGGCAGACACCATCCTGATCCACGGCGAGAACGATGAAACCATCCCGTTGATCGACGTGCTGGATTACGCACGCCCGCAGGATATTCCTGTGATCGTGATTCCCGGCGCCGACCATTTCTTCCACCGCAAGCTCGGTCACATCAAGAATTGGGTGATCGCCTTGTGGGGATCGAAAGCACAATAATTTCCCCCGCAACCCCTACTAGTAAGAACAAGCACCAATGAAAAAGATCATCGCTGCACTGGCCACCAGTGTGCTGCTCATGACTTCCGCGGTGGCGCAAACGCTGCCACCGCCAACCATCGCCGCCAAATCCTGGCTGCTGCTGGATTCCACCAGCGGGCAAGTGATTGCCGCCCAGGACCCGGACGCGCGCGTGGAACCGGCTTCCCTGACCAAGATCATGACCGCCTACCTGACCTTCCAGGCGATCAAGGACAAGAAGCTGGCCCTGGACCAGAAAGTGAACGTCTCGGTCAAGGCATGGAAAGTGGACTCCAGCTCGTCGAAGATGTTCATCGACCCTGCCACCCCGGTCTCGATCAACGACCTGCTGCATGGCCTGATGGTCCAATCCGGCAATGACGCCGCCGTGGCACTGGCGGAAGCCGTAGCCGGCGACGAATCCACTTTCGTCACCCTGATGAACCGCGAAGCGCAGCGCATGGGCATGACCAATTCCCACTTCGCCAACTCGCACGGCCTGCCATCGCCGGAGAACTACACCTCCGCGCGCGACCTCTCCATCCTGGCGCGCCACGTGATCCAGGACTTCCCCGAGTTCTACAAGATCGATTCGGTGAAGAGCTTCACCTACAACAAGATCACCCAGCAGAACCGCAACCGCCTGCTGTGGCTCGACCCGACCGTGGACGGCATGAAGACCGGCCACACCGAGTCCGCCGGCTACTGCATGGTGGCGTCGGCCAAGCGCCCTGCCGGCAACCTGGAGCGCCGCCTGATCTCGGTGGTGATGGGCACCAATTCCGACGGTACCCGTACCGCGGAAAGCCAGAAGCTGCTGAACTGGGGCTTCCAGAACTTCGACACCGTGAAGCTGTACTCCAAGGGCCAGGCGGTCTACACGCCGGAAATCTGGAAGGGCTCGCAGGCGACCATGAAGATCGGCTTCACCAACGACGTGCTGGTGACCGTGCCGAAGGGCGTGGCCGCCAAGATGAAGCCTCTGCTGGAGCGCAAGGACCCGCTGGTGGCGCCGATTGCCGCCAACACCCGCGTCGGCACGCTGAAGATGATGGTGGATGGCAAACCGCTGCTGGAACTGCCGGTGGTGGCGCTGGAGACGGTTGACCAGGCTTCGATCTTCGGCCGCGCATGGGACTCCGTGCGCCTGTGGATGAAGTAATGGCGAGACTGAACCTTTCCCGCGTCGTCGCGGGCATGTGGCGCATGACCGAATGGGACATGACGCCACAGCAGCGATTGGCCTTCATCGAGCAGTGCCTTGCGCTGGGCGTGACTTCCTTCGACCATGCCGACATTTATGGCGGCTATGGCGTGGAAGGCCTGTTCGGCGAGGCGCTGGCGTTGAAGCCTGCGCTGCGCGAGCAGATTCAGATCGTGAGCAAGTGCGGCATCAAGCTGATTTCCGGCCGCCGCCCGTCGCATACCATCCAGCATTACGACACCAACTCGGCGCATATCGTGGCGTCGGTGGAGAATTCGCTGAAGGAGTTGCGCACGGATTACCTGGATTTGCTGCTGATTCATCGTCCGGATCCTTTGATGGACTTCGATGAGGTGGCGAATACGTTCCAGCGCTTGCGGTCGGAGGGGAAGGTGAAGGAGTTCGGGGTGTCGAACTTCTCGCGGCATCAGTTCGAGATGCTGAACAAGCGGGTGCCGCTGGTGACCAACCAGGTGGAGTTTTCGCCGCTGCACCTGGACCCGATGTTTGATGAGACGTTTGACGGGCTGCAGGACCTGGGCGTGCAGCCGATGATCTGGTCGCCGTTGGGCGGTGGGCGTTTGTTTACCTCCGGCGACGAGCAGGGCGAGCGGCTGCGCTTGAAGATCAAGGAAGTGGCGGATGAATTGAATCGTCCGTTTGCGAGTGTGGTGTTTGCGTGGATTATGCAGCTGCCTTGCAGGCCGGTGCCGCTGACCGGCTCCGGCCGCATTGAGTCGATTCAGGTGGCGGTGGAGGCGACGCAGTTTTCGCTGGGCAGGCCGCAGTGGTTTGAGATTCTGCGGGCAGCGCGGGGGCATGAGGTCGCCTGAAAACCGGCAAACCAGTGTCTGACCCGCGGGGTCAGACACCGATACGCGGCGGCCGCAGGCCAAGTGTCAGACCCTGCGGGTCTGACACTGCACTACCGGTTTTGGTCAGTCCTCAGGAAAAACCTGCGGCGGCGCAATCCCCTTCCACCCCGCACGCCATGCCAGGTTCAGCCCGACGGTGAACGCAATGTACACCACAAAGAACAGCACAAAGTAATACGCCCGCAGCCAAACCAGCAATCCAACATTCACCGCCAGCAGCACCAGCGCCGCAGTACTCTTCTTCTGCTTGGAACTCGGGAAGCGAATGGTCGATACCATCAGGCTGCCCACCACAAACAGCAGCGCCACGATGAAGTAGCCCTCAAGGCTCGAGTCCGGAAACTCCGGCCACGCCACCACGACCGAAGCCACGCAAGCCGCCCCCGCAGTAATCGGCATGCCCACGAAGTACTTCGGATCGGTACGCCCCACGTTCACATTGAAGCGCGCCAGCCGCAACGCGCCGCAGGCGACGAAGAAGAACGCCGCAATCCCGCCAATGCGCAGCAGGGTCGGATCCGCCGGCCCCATTTGCACGAAGCCATAGCAATACAGCAGCACCGCCGGAGCGCAGCCGAAGTTCATCACGTCGGCAATCGAATCAAGCTGCACGCCGAAGTCGGAACCGGTGCCGGTGGCGCGCGCCACGAAGCCATCCAGCGCATCGAAGATCCCGGCCAGCACCAGCAAGGCGGCCGCCAGGCGGTAATCCTGCGCCAGCCCGAGGTGGGCGTTGTCGACGGAGATCACGATGCTGGCAAAACCGCAGGCGATAGAGAGCAGCGTTACCGTGCTTGGTAAAGCAAATTTGGCGCGCTGGAGTCGCTGATGTCGTTGAGTATTCAAATTAAGGCAATGATGATCAAAAGAGAAAGGCTATTTTACCTCGGCCGATGGAATACAAAAGAAACACATATTGCCTGAAATTGGCATAGAATCGCGCCATGAAGGAGCCCACCATGTACACGTTCAATAAATGGCACCGGAAGTTGCCCT
>JBCNOX010000013.1:0-23545 GCA_039593645.1 Pseudoduganella sp. | reverse complement strand
GCCGTGCTCATTATCGAGCGCGAAGCCGATGGCGCGGCTGGTGCGCAGCACGCGGCCCAGCGAGACAACGGGCCGCTGCGCCGCGAAGCCCAGCACCGCGGCGTCGGTCATGCGGCCGGTCAGCAGGATGATGCCGTCTACTTTGCGCGCCAGCAGCAGGCGGATGCGCTCCGCTTCTTCGTCAGCGTTCCAGTGGCCGCTGACGATCACCGATGCGTAGCCGGTGCCTTTCAGTCCATCGTCGACGCCATGCAGGATCTCGTCGAAGAAGGGGGAGGCGATGTCCTGCACCACGATCCCGATCGTCATCGTGCGCCCATGCTTCAGGCTTTGCGCCATCTGGTTGGGGGCGAAATTCAGCTCGGTGATCGCCGCCTGCACGGCTTGCCGCTTATCGTCGGCCACTTTGGCAGTGCCGTTCAATATGCGCGATACCGTGCTGGGAGAGACGCCCGCGCGGCGGGCGACGTCGGTCAGCGTGGCTGGCGATGGGGCGGTGGAGTGGTCGTTCAAGGTTTTTCTCATTCTGAAAAGCTTTTCAAACGGAGATTACCATACAACCCGCCGCCAACGAACGCTCAGCGGTTCACTGTTGCACGAATGGTATGAAAATCATTTCTGAAAGCGTTTTCATGCTGACTTAGCTGGGCCACGAAGGCGCGATGGTCGGGCAAGTCCGCCACTGCCCGCGCCGAAACGGCGGCGATGTTGGCGAATTCCTGGCGCGCCGCATCGGCCATCGCTTCCAGGCCGGGCATGTGCGGCATCGCTTTCGGAAAGCCCATGCCGTACAGGACGTATTGCCAGCTGGAGGGCGGATACATTTCGAAGTCGGTCAGGAAATCCATGCGCTGCGGCGGGCGGCAGCGCCACATCGCAAGCTTGTCGCGCAAGCTGTCGGTCCAGGTGGCGGGGTCGCAGTTGTCGATCCAGAACTGCTCGCGGCGTTGGCTCAGGCAGTAATGCAGTTTGATGAAATCGACGATGCGGGCATAGCGCTCGCTCATGAACTGGTTGAAGTGGCGCGCCAGCGGCGCCATTTCACCATTGTGCGGGAACAGGGCGCCCAGCATGTGCACCGCTGTTTCGACCAGGCCGATGCCGGATGCCTCGAGCGGTTCGAGGAAGCCGCCGGAGAGGCCGATCGCTACGCAGTTCTTGATCCAGTGCTGTTCGCGGTAGCCGACGCGCATTGGAATTTTGCGCACGTTCAGTCCTTCTGCGGCCGGGCCGGCGTAGGCGCGCAGCACTTGCTCGGCGCGTTCGTCGCTGGTGTGGCGGCTCGAATACACGTAACCGATGCCGCGCCGTTCCTGCAGGCCAATGTCCCACGTCCATCCGGCTTCGTGCGCGGTGGAGATGGTGGCCGATGCGATTGGCGTATCCGGCGCAGGGTGGGGCACCTGCACGGCCAGCGCAGTATCGCAAAGCAGGACGTCGCTCACGCTGTGGAACGGTGAGCCAAGCGCGCCGCCGATCAGGAGGGCGCGGAAGCCGGAGCAGTCGATGTACAGGTCGGCCGTGAGTGCGCCGTGCTCGCGCGTCTTCACGCTGGCAATGGCGCCATCGGGCGCGAGCTGCACGCCGTCGACGTGGTCCTGCACATGGCGCACACCGAGTTGGCGTGCGTGCCTTGCCAGCAGTCCGGCAAAACGCGCGGCGTCGAAGTGGTAGGCGTAATTCATCGGGCCGTTGTAGTCGCTGTCGCCGATGCGCTTCGGCGCGCGTTGCGCATCTACCACCCGCTTTTGCATGGTGACCGCTTCGGCGAACGGCGTATCGCCCGCCAGGCCTTGCAGCCAGTAGGGCAGCAGCTCCGGCGCGCCGGGGCGCTGGCTTGGCATGGAGAAGGGATGGAAGTAATGATCGTCCCCATGCAGCCAGTTGCGAAAGGTGATGCCCTGCTTGAAGGTGGCGCTGGATTCGCGCACGAATTCCGCTTCCGGAATGCCGAGCGCCGCGAGCGTCGCGCGCAGGGAAGGGAAGCAGCCTTCGCCGACGCCGATGGCGCCGATTTCGGGCGCTTCCACCAGCGTGATTTCCTTGCTGTCGCCAAACATCCTGGCCAGGTAAGCGGCGCATAGCCAGCCCGCGCTGCCGCCGCCAACGATGAGTATCCGCCGTGTTGGAATCGGTACCATTTTTGTCGTCTCCTGAAAAATTCTGTTGACTTTTTATTTTTTGAAAATGTACCATGAAAACGTTTTCAAGAAATAAGAAATCGTTTTCACAACAACTACCGGAGACAACATGAAGTTTTCAGCAATCCAGATCGGGGTGCTGGCCCTGGTCGCGTCCGCCAATAGTGCAACCGCGCAGCAAGCCCCTGCCGCGCCGGCCCCCAACACCGAATCCACCGTCGTGCCAGAAGTGCTGATCACGGCGACCAAGCGCACCACCTCCCTGCAAAAAACCCCGGTGGCCGTTACCGCACTGGATGCAGCGGCACTGGAAGACGCACACGTGCAAACCATCCAGGACGTAACCAACCTGGTGCCAAGCTTCCAGGCCACCGGCCAGGGCGACCACGGCGTCATCACCATGACCATGCGCGGTATCGGTAACGACTCCGCCAAGACCGAGTATGCCGACCCGGAAGTGGCCTTCTTCGTGGACGGCATCTACTCGCCGCGTCCGGAAGGCGCCACCGCGCTGTTGTTCGACGTGGAAGCGATTGAAGTCCTGCGCGGCCCGCAAGGCACGCTGTGGGGCCGCAACTCCACCGTCGGCGCGGTCAATATGCAGACCGTCAAGCCCAAGCTGAAGGAATTCTCGGGCAGCGTTTCCGGCGGCATCGGCGATTACGCGCGCCTTGGCGCCCGAGCGGCTCTGAACGTGCCGACCGGCGACAACTCTGCCCTGCGCGTGGCTTTGATCCATGAGCAGCACGACGGCTATGTGAAGTACCAGACCTTCCCGAACATTTCGCTGGCGGACCAGCGCGCAGCCTATCTGGCCAGCGGCGGTGACCCGGCCAAGTTCCAGCCGATTAACCCGAACAATTACATCGTCAACGGCCCACGCTACAACGCGCAGAACCAGAGCGGCGTGCGTGTCAGCTGGCTGTACCAGCCAACCGATCGCCTGAAGTGGAATATCTCTTACGAGCGCTTCCAGGACCGCGGCACTCCGAGCATGAACCTGATGCAGACCCCGCGCGCTGGCCAGGATGAATGGTCGGCCCTGATCGACACCGCGCCGTTCCTGCACCGTAATGTGAACACCTTCCGCAGCCGCCTTGAATACGCGGTGAGCCCGGACATGTCGCTGACCTACATTGCCGGCCACTCCAAGTTCTCCGGTTCGTCCACCTATGACCAGGATGGCGGCCGCGTGCTGCCAACCAGCTTCTCCACCGGCGGCGACTATCAGGCCAATAACACGGTCTGGTCCAAGTACAGCAGCAACAGCCACGAGCTGCAATTGCAATCGGTAGGCCAGAAGGAAGTGGACTGGCAACTGGGCGCTTACTATGCTGCGGAAGACAACGGCATCCGCTTCGACATCCCGATCATGCATGGCACCCAGCAGGGCAGCGTAAACTGGCAGGGTTCCTTCATCCAGCCGAAGGAAACCGTGGATTCGCGCGCGCTGTTTGGCCAGGCTACCTGGAATCTCGGCAAGCTGCACCTGACCGGCGGCCTGCGCTACACCTCCGACAAGCGTACCAATCAAGGCGGCAACGGCTATACCTGGAACTATGATCCTAATGTGCCACAAGTTCCACTGAGCCCGAGCATCGACCCGACCAAACCAGGCCAGGGCTATAGCCCGAGCGTGCCGTCCAACGATGGCCGCTACAAAGGCAGCAAGACCACCGGCTTGGCGCGACTGAGCTACGACGTCGACAAGAACCACATGCTGTACGCCAGCGTAGCTACTGGCTACAAGGCTGGCGGCCTGCAGGACGGCGGCCGTACCTACGATCCGGAGACCTTGACCAATTACGAGATCGGCAGCAAGAGTTCCTTCCTGGGTGGCGCACTGCGCATCAACAACGCCTTGTACTACGAAGACTTCAAGGACTTCCAGTTCAGTTCCCCGGTCACCAACCCGGACGGTTCGCACACCTTCGTCACCAGCAATGTGGATGGCGCCAAGGTGTGGGGCGTGGAATCGGAGATCCAGGCCAAGCTGTCGCCGGACGACAAGCTGGCGCTGGCCCTGGCGTACACCCATACCAAGCTGGGTTTCCTGATCGCCGGCTCCAACGACTACGCGTTGCCGTTCTGCCCGGACCTGAACTCGAACTGCCTGAACGTTACCGGCAACATCATGCCGCACGCTCCCAAGTTCTCGGCCCAGTTGAACTACCAGCACACCTTCCGCCTGGCAAGCGGCGATACGCTGATCCCGCGCGTTTCGGCGCACTACGAAACCAAGTCCGAACTGTCGATCTTCAACCTGGGACCGGAAGACCAGCAGGCTGCCTACACCAAGTTCGACATCGGCCTGCGCTACCAGGGGCCGAAACAGTTCTGGGTGGATGCATTCGTGCGTAACGTAGGCGACAAACGCATCAAGACCAGCGCCATGAACGGCGCCAATGTGTGGGTGGCGCAGTACCTGCCTCCACGCACCATCGGTGTTAACGCGGGCATCGAGTTCTAAGCCTGCCGCAACGCGGCCTGCCTCGTCCCCCGGGGCCGGCCATTTCTAAGCTTTTACCTGCGAAATCAAGTATGAAAGACACACGCCTGCCGCCCGACTTTCTCTGGGGCGTAGCCACCAGCGCCTTCCAGATCGAAGGCGCCAACCAGGAGGACGGCAAAGGCCTCTCTATCTGGGACGTTTTCTGCAACACGCCCGGCAAGATCAAGGACGGCAGCGACGGCAGCGTCGCCTGCGACCACTACCACCGCTACCGCGAGGACGTCGACATCATCGATTCCCTCGGCGTCGATGCCTATCGCTTCTCTATCGCCTGGTCGCGCGTGCAGCCGGACGGCAAAGGCGCATGGAATGAAGCGGGCTTTGATTTCTACGACCGCCTGATCTCTGCACTGCACGCGAAAGGCAAGCAGGCCTACGTCACGCTGTACCACTGGGACTTGCCGCAAGCCTTGCAGGAGGAAGGCGGCTGGCTGAATCGCGCCACTTGCAAATACTTCGCCGAATACGCAGCCGAAGTGGCGCGCCGCTTTGGCGACCGCGTGGTCAGCATCGCGACCCACAATGAGCCCTGGTGCACCGCCAACCTTGGCTATGGCAACGGCCAGTTCGCACCGGGCGTGCGCGACGCCAAAGCCGCCGTCCAGGTTTCGCACCACCTGCTGCTGTCGCATGGCCTGGCGATGAGCGCGATGCGCGCTGTCGGCTCCAAAGCGAAGCTGGGCATCGTATTGAACCAGTGGACTGCCGATCCGGCAACCGACAGCGAGGCTGACCGCGCCCTGGCGGAAGTGGAGTACGCGCGTTCGGTACAATGGTTCATGGACCCAATTTTCAAAGGCCGTTATCCGGAACTGGCACTGCGCCACCACGGCGCCAACGCCCCACAAGTGGAACCCGGCGATATGGCAGCGATCCACCAGCCGATCGACTTCCTCGGCGTGAACTATTACTTCCGCGCCTTCTGCAGCGCTGAAGACCCTCCGCGCACGCCTCCGCTGGAAAACGGGCGTACCGACATGGGCTGGGAAATCTACCCGCAAGGGCTGACCGAATTGCTGCTCAAGCTGAAAGGCGAATACGAGCTGCCGCCGATCTACATCACCGAGAACGGCATGGCCAGCAGCACGCCGCAACACGACGAAGAGCGCATTTCCTTCATTTCGCGCCACTTCAATGCAATGGCCAGCGCGATGGAGCAGGGCGTCAACGTGCAGGGTTATTTCATGTGGAGCCTGCTGGACAACTTTGAATGGGACTCCGGCTATGCCAAGCGCTTCGGCATCGTCCACGTCGACTACGCCACGCAAAAGCGCACGCTGAAGGATAGCGCGTACTGGTACCGCGATTTCATCAAGGCTCAACGCTCATGAACCGTTCGCCGCTGCAGTGGGTCCCCACCGGCTACTTCGCGATGGCGATGGGCTATATGATGCTGACCAGCGTCACGTCCATCATGTTCAAGAACCTGGGCATGGACAATGGCCGCGCCGCCCAGTATTCGAGCATGCTGATCCTGGCCTACACCATCAAGCCACTGTTCGCGCCGGTGGTGGAAATGTATCGTACCAAGAAATTCTTCGTGCTGGTCACTCAGTTGTTGCTGGGGCTGGGATTTGGTGCGGTGGCGCTGGTCATGGGCATGCCGGGCTCGATGGCCTTGATGATGGCGCTGTTCTGGATCATGTCGTTTATCGGCGCCACCATGGACATTGCCAGTGACGGCGTGTACGTCACTTCGCTCAGTTCACGCAACCAGTCGCTGTACTGCGGCGTGCAAAGCCTGAGCTGGAATATCGGCCCGGTAGTCGCTTCCGGCGTGCTGGTCTACCTGAGCGGCCGCCTGCACACCGACTACGGCATGGATTGGCTGGGCGCATGGCGGGTCGTCTTTGTCGCTGTGGCGATCATGCTGCTGGCAATTACGGCCTGGCATTGGCGCGCAATGCCGGATGGCGCGCGTGCCGCCGATACGCCGGAGAGCCTGGGCCAGGCAGCCTTCATCCTGCGCGATGCGTTCAAGACTTTCTTTGAAAAGCGTGGCGTATGGACCATGGTGGCCTTTGCGCTGCTGTACCGCGTGTCGATCGGCCTGCTGGAAAAAATCGGTCCCTTCTTCATGGTCGACCCGGTGGAAAAGGGCGGCTTGGGCATGTCCAACGAGTTGCTGGGCATCGTCTATGGCACCTACGGCTTGCTGGCGGTGCTGGCCGGCTCCCTGATCGGCGGCTGGTACGTGGCGAAGCGCGGCCTGAAGCCGGTGCTGTTCACGCTGTGCTGCGTGCTGAATATCCCGATCGCGACCTTCCTGCTGATGGCGATTTACCAGCCGTCCAGCCTGTGGCTGATCGGCGCTGGCGTGGTAGTCGAAAAATTCTCTTTCGGCTTCGGTTCGGTGGGCTTCATGATCTACCTGATGCAGCAACTGGCGCCGGGCAAATACACCACCACCCATTATGCTTTCGGCACCGGCCTGATGGGGATGTGCGGCATGCTGACCGGCATGGTCAGCGGCCACCTGCAGGAGGCCATGGGCTATGTCAGCTACTTCTGGCTGGTGATGGCGGCGACCGTGCCATCGTTCATCGTTACCTGGTACGCGCCTTTCCATCACGAAGAGGCGCGTGCCGTCGCTGAACCCGATCAGGTACAGCGCAAGGCCGGCTGACGCTTGCCGTCGCGCGCGCCGATCACGTCGCGGATGGCATCGATCACCACTTCGGGATTGGCCTGCTGCATCTGGTGGTCGGAATCGACGATCACCTTGCAGGCTTTCGGATACATGTTCTTGACCATGGCGCGCGTCTGCTCGTCGTTGTTGACGGTACCCAGGTCGACGGCAACCGCGCCGGCCGACTTGGGCACGTTGAACAGGCGTACGACCGGGATATCGTCATTCCAGGGCATCGCCAGCATGGCCTGGCCGGTGCGGTTGATCTGGTCGACTTCCGCCTCCATCGCCGAATTCAGGAAAACGTACTTTGCCATGCGCGTCATGAAGGGAAACTCCTCCGGTTTCTTGATGATGCCCGGGTAGACCGAATCGACCAGCACCACGCCCTGGACTTCCTGCGGGTAGGCGCGCGCATACCACTGCATGTACAGGCCGCCAAGCGAGTGCCCGACCAGGGTATAGGGCGGCTGCAAGCCTTGCTGGCGCAGAAGCTGGCGCAATTCCTCCACCACGGTTTTGCCGTCGCGCGGCGTGGATGGCTTGTCGCTCTTGCCGTAGCCGGGGCGGTTGTAGGCGAATACATTCGCCTCCTTTGCGACTTCAGTGATTACCTTGTTCCATTTATCGAAGGTGATGCGCGAGCCGTTTTCAAAGACCACCGTCGCGGGCGCGCCGGGTCTGGCGATCTTCAGGACTTCAATCTTATGGCCGGCAAAATTTTGCAGCTCGGCTTCGCTGTGCGCCTGGCTGCTTGCCAGCGCCAGTGCCAGCAAGGGTGTGTGTCGAATCAAAGGCACAAATGTCTCCAGGGATGATAACGGGGCGATTCTGGCGCCTGCCGCCGCCGGTTGCCCCGGGTTTGCGACGAGTTGTCAAAAATGATGCATGAATTGCACAAATGCCTGCGCGGGGGCTAGAATAAAAGTCACTACTTAGAGGGGACCGCCATGACGCCAATCCTGTTCGCACTGCCCGGCAACGAAGCGATGACAGCGCAACTGGCAGCGTTGACAGGATGGGAGCAGGGCAGTTTGCAGGTACGCCGCTTCCCGGACGGCGAATCCTACGTGCGCTACCACTCGGAAGTGAAAGGACGCCAAGTGGTCCTGGTCTGCACCCTGGATCGGCCGGACGACCGTTTCATGCCTCTGTATTTCGCTGCCAGCATCGCGCGCGACCTCGGCGCGGCCAGCATAGGCCTGGCAGCGCCCTACCTGGCGTATATGCGCCACGACGCCATCTTCAATCCGGGCGAAGGCATCACCTCCGCTCATTTTGCGCGGCTGCTGTCGGGCGTATTCCACTGGATGGCGACGATCGACCCGCATCTGCACCGCCACCACGACCTGGCCGAAATCTACTCGATCCCGACCCGCGTGGTGCGCGCCGCGCCGGCCATCTCGCAATGGATTGCGGCCAATGTGCCGCTGCCGCTGGTGATCGGGCCGGATGCCGAGAGCGAACAATGGGCGTCCGAAGTGGCGCGCGGAGCCGGCGCCCCCTGCATCGTGCTGGAAAAGGTGCGCCGCGGCGACCATGACGTGGAAGTTTCGGTGCCCGACACCGAGCGCTGGCTGCACCACACCCCGGTCATCGTTGACGATATCGCATCCACTGCGCGCACCATGATCGCTGCCGTCGGTCACGTGCGGCACGCCGGGTTGCCGCCGCCTGTATGCGTCGCGGTCCATCCCCTGTTCACCGGCAGCGCCTTTGAGGACTTGCAGGCCGCCGGCGTGGCCCGCACCGCGAGCTGCGACACCGTATCGCACAGCAGCAACGCCATCCCTGTCGCATCCTTGCTGGCTCCTGCCCTGGCAGACATGACACGAGGCGCAGCCTAGGCTATATTCCTGCCTATGTGGAATTGGATTCGTAACTGGTATCGCAAGCTGCGCATGCCCGCAGCGTATCGCGCTTACGAGCGCAAGCTGCGTGCCGCCCATGAGGAAGAGGCGCGCAGGAAGTTTTCGACCGTGCGCTATCAGGCACGCCTGCTGGCGGCCAACAAGGCGATGGAGGAGCGCGCCCAGCGCCGCTTCGACATGCCGGTCGCCAAGCTGCAGCTTGAAGTGGTGGCGCTGGAGAAGCAGCTCGAATCCTGCTTGGCCCAGTTAAGCAATTTCGAGCGCCCTTTCCGCGACGAGTTCGAAGAGCTGGAAGCGGAAATGGCCCTGCTGGGCGAGCGCCGCCGCAACGCCTATGCGGCCAAGGACACCAAGGCCATCGACGAGGTCAACGAGGAAATCGCCGAACTGCAAAAACGCACCAACGCCGTACGTGGCGACCTGGCGGTGCAGACCGACCTGCGCGAGCAAGGCCTGACGCCGGAAAAGCTGCGCCGCACCGTGCAGCGTTGCGAAGCCCGCCTGCAAACCATCCAGGACGAGCAAGAGCGGATCAAGCGCGAACGCGCCAACTATATGAACCACTCGGCCGACCGCGCAGAAATCGACGCGATCGAGCGCGAGATGCTGGCGCTGGAACGCAAGCACGTCCAGTTCCTGCGCGACTTCGACTCTCCGGCCGAACGCCGGCGCCGCGAGCGCGCCCACGAGCAAACCTGGCTCAACGGCGCTTAATCGCCCCACCTTTAATCTGCGTCAACCCTGGGCATGTTCGCGCCGGCCCCGCGCTGCCTATACTTGGCTTGTCGCGCCATGTCTTCGCATGGCGGAACGTCGGGAGGACGGCCATGCGCAACCAGTCCCTAGGCAGCAATATCGGTGCAATCCTGCGCCGCTGCAAAAAGATGGAAACCACGTTGCGGCGGGCCGGCATGCCGGCCTTCCTGGCTTGCTTGCCGCTGGCGCTGCTGGCCTGTCAGTACGCGCTGATCCTGCGCCAGAAAAACGCCAACATCAGCCGCATCAGCCGCAAAATCGTTCGCTGGCAAGGCACGGTGTCGCAACTGTCGGCCCACGACTGTGCCCGCACCGAGTTTATAGACCTGGACCGCAAGATGCGCGCGGATATTGAAGGCGCCAGCGATTCCATGCGCAACCTGCGCGACCTGTGCCTGGAGATATGTGAGTTGTTCAGCGCCGCCGGTTACGAGTCGCCCATGCTGAAGCGCTGCTGCGACCGCTTCGATGCGACGGTCAAAGAGGCTTGCCGTCTCTCGCAAGCACTGGTCGACCTGGTCGATGCGCATGACCGCCGCGCACTGGCAATCCGCCAGCAGCAGCACGCGATCGAGCAGGCCGGGGAAGCAAGCGTAGCGGCACATGCCGCACGCGCCGCCGCCGAAGTTTAGAATCCTTCCAGCACAATCTTGCCGCGTGTGCGATTGCTTTCCAGCAGGGCGTGCGCGCGTTTCAGGTTGGCCGCGTTGATGGCGCCAAATCGTTCACCCAGCGTGGTTTTCAGCACGCCGCTATCGACCAGGCGCGACACGTCGTTCAGCAGCGCATGCTGTTGCGCCATGTCTTCAGTCTCGAACATGGAACGGGTGAACATGAATTCCCAGTGCAGCGACACGCTCTTGCGCTTCAGCAGCCGCACGTCAATATGGGCCGGATCGTCAATCAGGGCCAGCTTGCCTTGCGGCGCCACCAGTTCCGCAAGTGCGGCGAAGTGGTGTTCGCTCTCGTTCAGGCTGGCGATGTAATTGACGGGCGGCAGGCCCAGGCGGCGGATTTCCTCATCCAGTGGCTTGCTGTGGTCGATCACGTGGTGGGCGCCCAGCGACTTGACCCATTCAGCCGTTTCCGGGCGCGATGCGGTGGCAATCACGGTCAGCCCCGTCAGCTGGCGGGCCAGTTGTACAAGGATGGAGCCGACGCCACCCGCAGCGCCCGTCACCAGCAGGGATTTGCCGGCTTCGCGCGCGGTATCGCGGCTTACAGCCAGGCGGTCGAACAACAGTTCCCAGGCCGTGATGGCGGTCAGGGGCAGGGCGGCCGCCTCGGCAAAGCTGAGCCGGGAAGGCTTGTGGCCAACGATGCGTTCGTCAACCAGGTGCAGTTCGGCATTGGTGCCAGGGCGGCCAAGGGCGCCGGCGTACCAGACTTCGTCGCCAGGCTTGAACAGGCTGGCGTCCGGCCCAACGGCACGCACAATGCCGGTGGCATCCCAGCCAAGCACCTTGTTTTCGCCTTCCGCAGGGGCAACGTTGCGGCGGATTTTGGTGTCGACCGGGTTGACGGATACTGCCTTGATTTCGACCAGCAGGTCGCGGCCGGTGGCTACCGGTGCGGACAGGTCGATATCGATCAGGGCGTCAGCGTGGTCGATTGGGAGGGAGGCGCGGTAGGCGACTGCTTTCATGGTTAAGTCTTTCGTAAAAAGTGGCGATATCGGTATCTTCGATCATCACGGCTTCATGAAAAAGACTAAAATCATGGAAACACTTTCAATGGAATGCTGAAAATGCTGCGCCTGGATGACCTGGAGGTCTTCGTCAACACGGCAGATCGTGGCAGCCTGTCGGCGGCTGCGCGGTCGCTGGACATATCGCCGGCTTTGGCCAGCGCCGCCTTGAAGCGGCTGGAAGATGGGCTGCAATTTCGCCTGTTCGCCCGTACCACGCGTTCGCTGCGGCTGACGGCGGAAGGCGAGCATTACCTGCGCCACGCGCGTGAAGCCGTTCGCCAACTGCGCGAAGGGCACGAGGCAATCAGGCAAGGCCAGCAGGAATTGGCAGGCTTACTAAAAATCTCGATGCCATCCGACGTTGGCCGCAATGTGCTGCTGCCATGGCTGGATGCGTTCCAGTCCGAGTATCCCGCCATCAGCCTGCAGCTGTTTGTCAGCGACCGGGTTGCGGATATGTACCGCCAGCCAGTAGACCTGGCCCTGCGTTATGGAAAACTCAATGATTCCAGCCTGGTGGCCATGCCGATTGCTCCGGGCAACCGGCGCGCATTGGTGGCCTCGCCTGAATACCTGCGCCGGCACGGCACCCCGGCCAACCTGGACGAACTGGCACAGCATAATTGCTTGCGCTTTGCCTTGGACGATGTACTGTACGATCGCTGGGCCTTCCCCGCCCAGGGCAAAGTGGTGCAGGTCAGGGGCAATCGCAGTAGCGACGACGCCGACCTGGTGCGCCGCTGGGCGGTAGCGGGATTGGGTATTGCCTACAAATCACGGCTGGACGTGACCGCCGACCTTAAGGCCGGTCGCTTGCGCTTGCTGCTACCAGATGTAATGGGTGAAGAGGTGCCATTACAGCTGGTTTGCATGCATCGCTCGCAGGTCACGCCCGTCGTGATTCGTTTGCGCGACTATTTGCGCGCTCAATATGAACAGCTATGCGAGGCTGGTGCTTAGTGGGCCTTGGAGAAGATCAGCAGCCAGCGGCTGAACAGCAGTACTTCCAGGTGGCCAGGCTGCACGCCGGTGTCGCACTCGATGATTGGATTGACAGCGTAGAAGCGCTTGCGGAAGTCGCGGCACACCAGCACTTCGCGTTTGCCGAAGCGAACCAGGAAAGACATAGGGGCATATTCCAGGCCAAAGCGGGAGCCGAAGGTGCTGTGCATAGTGGTCATGACGAATTCCTTTTGCTGTGATGTGTTTAACGAGTGATTAGAATAACACAAATACTGTATGAATCAACAGTACTGGATGAAAAATCAGGCTTTTCTGTTAAGCGTTGTATGAGAGATACGATCCGCCTTCCTCTGCACCTCATCGCCGGCCTGGTCCTGCTGATCGTTGCCGCGACCGTTTTCAATGCCATTGCCGGGGCTGCCGTCGGGCCGGGCGCCCGCCTGGCCGCGCTCGATATCGGCGTGTCGCAATGGCTGCACGCCCGCGCCAGCGAGCCGTGGACCACGCTGATGCTGGCAGTCAGCCATATGCACAGCGTTGCGGGCATTGCCTTCCTGACGCTGCTGTTCGCCTGGCGGCTCTGGCGGCGCCAGGCGCACTACTGGCTGCTGTCCTTGCTGCTCGCGGTGCCGCCGGGCATGGTGCTGAACGTACTCCTCAAGCACAACTACCAGCGCCTGCGTCCCATCTTCGATGCGCCGCTGCTGACTTTGCCGACTTACAGCTTCCCCAGTGGCCACGCTTTGGCCGCGACCGTTTTCTATGGCGTGCTGGCCTGCTACTTGTGGAGCCGCGCCCGCGGTGCTGCCCAGCACGCATCGATTGTCATTGGCGCCGTGCTGATGGTGGCATTGGTCGCGTTCAGCCGCGTCTATCTGGGCGTGCATTACTTGACCGACGTCTTGGCGGCCGTAGCGGAAGGGCTGGGCTGGCTGGCGATTTGCATCACGGCGGTGTCGAGCCTGCGCCGGCACCGGGAGCGGCCATGAGCCGCATGGCGGTCATCATCAACGCCGGCGCAGGCCTGGGTTACGGCCTGCCGTGGCGCGATGCGCTGGTCGCGCGGTTTGCCAGCCATGGCCTGGATGCCGAGATTACGCTGGCTGCCGACGTCAATCATTTGCTGGAAGCCGCTCGCTCGGCCCTGGCGGCCGGTGTCTCCGTCATCGTGGCGGGTGGCGGCGACGGCACCGTCAATGCCGTGGCCTCGGTGGTGCTCGACAGCGGCGCCGTGTTTGGCGTGCTGCCGATGGGAACCCTCAACCACTTTGCGCGCGACCTGCGCATCCCGCCCCAGCTGGATGCCGCGATTGCCACGCTGGCCGCCGGGCATGTGGCGCAAGTCGACGTCGGGGAGGTCAATGGCCGCATCTTCCTGAATAATTCCAGCCTCGGCCTCTACCCGGATATCGTGCGCGACCGCCAGCGGCAGCAGCGTCGGCTGGGGCGCGGCAAGTGGACGGCCTTCGGCTGGGCGACACTCGCTGCGCTGCGGCGTTATCCTTTCCTTAGCGTGCGCCTGACGCTTGGCGAACAAGGCCATGCGCGGCGCACGCCCTTCGTCTTCATCGGCAATAATGAATACCATATGCAAGGATTCAATATCGGTGAGCGGGCGCGTATCGATGGCGGCATGCTGAGTGTCTATGTGGCGCAGCGGCCCACCCGTTTTGGCCTGCTGAAGCTGGCGCTGCGCGCGCTGTTTGGCAAGCTGCGCCAGTCGCGTGAATTCCACGTGTTCCAGGCGGGCGAAATGGTGATCGAAACCCGCCATCGCCGCCTGCGGGTGGCGACTGATGGCGAAGTGACCGTCATGGCGCCGCCATTGCGTTACCGGATCCGGCCAGCCGCATTGCCGGTGATCGTGCCTCGGGCTCAGGGGGATTGATGCGAACTCTGGTCCATATCTCCGATCTGCACTTCGGCCGCGTCGACAACACGCTGTTGGCGCCCTTGCGCGAGGTGATCGGCGACCTGCGGCCGGACGTGGTGGTCGTGTCCGGCGACCTGACCCAGCGCGCCCGCAGCGCCCAGTTCCGCCAGGCGCGGCATTACCTGGATACGTTGCCCAAGCCGCAGATTGTGGTGCCGGGCAATCACGACATTCCGCTGTATAACGTGGCGGCGCGCTTCTTCCAGCCGCTGGTCAAATATCGCCGCCACATCACGCGCGACCTGGCGCCGGAATTCGTGGACGATGAAATTGCCGTGCTGGGACTGAACACGGCACGCTCGCTGACTTTCAAGGATGGCCGTGTCAATCGGCGCCAGGTTGAATACCTGCGTCACCGGTTCGCCCGCTTGCCGCGCGGCCTCACGCGGGTGGTGGTGACCCACCATCCATTCGACTTGCCGCCGCATAAGGATGACGACGACATCGTGGACCGCGCGCCAATGGCAATGGAAACTTTTGCGCATTGTGGAGTGGATCTCCTGCTGGCGGGGCACCTGCATACCAGCCATAGCCACAACACTTCCGACCGCTACGAGATTGACGGCTACGCTGCACTGGTGGTGCAGGCCGGCACCGCTACCTCGACCCGCAGCCGTGGCGAGAGCAACTCTTTCAATGTACTGCGCGTGCAGCACGACGAAATCCAGGTTGAGCGTTATGGCTGGTTCGACGGCAGCGGCTTTACCCTCGCCGGCACCGATAGCTTCTGCCGGCAGGGCGACATCTGGCATCCCGCTGCTTAAAGGACACCAGCCACCTTGGCAAGTAGCCCAAGCAGGCCGCCAATCAGCGCAATCAACAGCATAACGAGCATGTAATAAAGCTTGTAGAAGTGCTTATGCCAGTCTTCCTGGTTTGCATCGATCTTGTCGTTGAGCTTTTCAAGTCCCGTGTCGATCTTGTCATTGAGCTTTTGCTGCCCGATATCGATCTTGTCGTTGAGCTTTGCAAGCCCCGTGTCGATCTTGTCATTGAGCTTTTGCTGCCCGATATCGATCTTGTCGTTGAGTTTTTCCAGCCCAATGTCGATTTTGTCGTTGAGTTTTTCCAGCCCAGTGTCGATTTTGTCGTTGAGTTTCTCCAGCCCAGTGTCGATTTTTTCGTTGAGCTTTGCCAGCCCGTTGTCGAGCTTGGTGTCCAGCTTATCGACCTTGTGATCGAGCTTGTTAAGCCGCAGAATTACTTCTTCCACGATTACCTCCAGCCTTGTAACACGCGTGGGGATACCTGCATCCTCATCGTGAGGCGGCGGCTTGTCAAGCGAGTTGGACGGCTTGCGGTCGTTCATGATTTTTCAGCCTAGGCTGAAAGGCGTGCGGCGGTTTGACGAAAATCAAACGTCAGAGCCAGTAGTCCCACACGCGGGCAAGCCATTCTTTCAGGCGATTGGAAAGCGGGCGCTTGTTCCATTCCACCAGCGTCACTTCCTTGGAGTTGCGCAAGTCTTCCTTGAACGCCTTCTCCATCTCAAGCCCGAACACATCACCCATCACGATCACATTGACTTCGCTGTTGTGGAGGAAGCTGCGGCGGTCCAGGTTGGTGGAACCGACAGTCGACCATACGCCATCGATCACCACCGTTTTGGCATGCAGCACCGACAGCTTGAGCTCGTAAATCTTGACGCCTGCCTCCAGCAAAGGCTGGTAGAACGCCCGCCCGGCATGGAACACCAGCCCGCTATCCGATACGCTTGGCAGCACCAGCTGTACCTCGACGCCGCGCCGCGCCGCATCGGTCAGCGCCTGCATGGTCTGGTCATCCGGCACGAAATAGGCGCAGGTGATGTGGATCGACTTCTTCGCCTCCTGCATCGCCAGCAGCAGCGCCTTGTAGATTTCGAAGCGCCCCTCGGGCCGCGAACCCAGCACGCGAACCACCTTGTCGCCGGCAGGAGCAACCGGCGTGAAGTACTTGGCGTCGCGCAGGTCGTCGGCATCCTGCTCGATCCAGGCCTGCACGAACAGCCATTGCATGGCCTGCACGGCCGGCCCTTCGATGCGCACATGGGTATCGCGCCAGCCGACGTCGTTCTCGCCTTTTTCGCGGCCCGGGCTGGAGCCGCCACCGGAACCTGAGCCCGCGCGGCCGGAACCGTTGCGGAATGGTGAGCTCTTCGAATACGTGTCGCTGATATTGATCCCGCCGGTAAAACCAATCTTGCCATCGACGATCAGCATCTTGCGGTGGTCGCGTGCATTCAGCTTCCATCCATTGCCGCGCGCCTTGGCCGGATTCACCGGATTGAAGGCAATCAGCTTGACCCCGCCTTCCTTCATGCGGTCAAAGAACTCCTGCGGCACGCCGATGGTGCCGACGCTGTCGTAAATGACATTGACCACCACCCCTTCGCGCTGCTTCTTGATCAGCAGGTCCGCGAACTTCATGCCCAGTTCGTCCTGGTCGAAGATATAGGTTTCGAAATTGATATGGTCCTTCGCTGCCGCGATGGCCTTCATCATCTCCGCCATGGTCTGCGGGCCATCGAACAGCAGTTGCACCTTGTTGCCGGCAATCAGCGGCACGCCGGTCGCTGCTTCTTCCAGCGCCGCCTGGGCTTTCATGTCGAGGGTGGATTTGGCCCAGCGTTTTTTCAGCAACTGCTCGCTGGTCTGGCGCGGCAGCTTGCCTTTGGAAGTAACGACTTCCGGCGTCGCGCTGGCACGCGACCTGGCCTGGTCGGCATCGACCTCAGGCAACTGCGCGCAGGCCAGCAATGTCCAGCCTGCGAGGAAAAAAGCCAAATAGCGACTCGCCCTCATGGATCACCTCCGGGGGCCAGTCTAAGACAGCAGCGAACGGTTGAATGTTCGCTGCCGAACATTGTTAGCTGTAGTTCAGCCTGGCTGCTTCGCGCCGTAATTCACTGCGAAAGTCGGGGTGGGCAATGGCAATCAGCGCTTCCGCCCGTTGCTTGACGGACTTGCCGCGCAGCTGTGCCACGCCATACTCGGTCACCACGTAGTTGATGTCGTTCTTGCTGGTCGTCACATGGGTTCCTGCGCACAGCGTTGGCACGATGCGCGAGATGCTGCCCTCCCTGGCGGTTGACGGCAGCACGATAAACGACTTGCCGCCGCGCGAACGGTTCGCCGCGCGCACGAAGTCAACCTGGCCGCCGGTGCCGGAATAGGGCAGGTGGGCCAGGCTTTCCGAACCGCATTGCCCCAGCAGGTCGATCTGCAGGCTGGCATTGATCGACACCAGCTTGTCGTTCTGGCCCGCGATATAGGGATCGTTGGTGAAGCTGACCGGATGCATCTCCAGCATCGGGTTGTGATGCATGAAGTCGTACAGCTTGCGCGAGCCCAGCGCGAAGGTGGCCACCATGCGCCCCGGCATGAAGGACTTGCGGCGGTTGGTCACGGCGCCGCATTCCACCAGCTTGAGGATGCCGTCGCCAATCATTTCGGTGTGGATGCCCAGGTCCTGCTTGCCGGTCAGCTGCATCACCACCGCGTCGGGAATGCCGCCGTAGCCGATCTGCAAGGTCGAACCGTCTTCGATCATCGGCGCGACGTGAGCGGCAATCGCTTCCTGCACCGGGCCGATCTTCGGCAGCCCCACTTCGATCACCGGCGCATTGCTTTCCACCACCGCCGTCACCTGCGAAACATGGATGTGGCATTGCCCATGGGCAAAGGGAACATTGGGGTTGGTTTCCAGCACGATCACGCGTGCTTTCTTCAGCGCGGCCATGGTGTAGTCGGCGCCAAGGCTGAGTGCAAAGTTGCCGTGCGCATCCATTTCCGAAGCCAATGCAAACACCACGTCAGCCGGCATCTGCCCATGTTCGATCAAGGATGGGATTTCCGAAAAATAAGCCGGGATGAAATCTGCCCAGCCCGCTTGCCCTGCCGGGCGCGAAGCGCCGCCAAAGAACAGGGCGCAATGCCGCACATGGTGTGCCGTATCAGGGTCGAAATAATCGTATTTGCGCATGGCCAGGATTTGCGCCACCTGCACGCCTTTGAAACTGCGGCGCTGCGCCGACAGTTCCTGCAACAGGGCCGGCGGCTCGCCGGCGCCGGTGGGAACAATGATCATGTCGCCGTCCCGCACGAGGCGGATGGCGTCGGCGGCGCTGCAACGCTTGCTGGACATACGCGGTCTCCGGATTGTTTTGTTTGTCTCCGCACAGATTGCATGACAGTGCTTACCCTAAGCTGACAACTATGAAAGCTCTTGCCATCCTGCTCATAATGCCCGCACTGGCGCTGGCGCAGACCAGGGAGCCACCGGCGGGACAAGGCGTCCAGCCCTATGGCGTGGTCGATGCCGGGGTGGTGCTTGAGCGCGGCTGCAAGCAGGACTGCGCCAGCAGCAAGGTTTCCCCAGGCATATCGGAAGGTTCGCGCATCGGCGTCACAGGGCGCGAACCGCTGGGCAGCAATGCCACCTCCGCCGTCTTCACGCTGGAAGGCGGCATCGAGAACGATACCGGCCGCTCCGAAGAGGGCCGGCTGCTGGGCCGCCAGGCCTGGGTCGGGCTCGACGGTCCGTGGGGCATGCTGAGCCTGGGGCGCCAGTACAACCTGCAATACGAAACGCTGGCCGAGGTGGCCGATCCCTTCCACGGCGGGCTCGCCGGTACCGCGACCAACCTGATGGGCTTTACCACCAAGCGTTACGACAATGCCGTCAAATACCGCACGCCTTCCGGGCACCAATGGAGCGCCAGCGCCATCTACAGTTTCGGCGAGTCGGCATTCAGCACCTCGCGCAACCGGGCCTATGGTGCGACCCTGGGCTTTGCCAACGGCCTGTTCGATATCCGCATCGCCCACCAGCGCAAGCGCAATCCGATCGAGGCAGTCGGCACCACCCAACCAGTCGACCTTTCCTCGCGCAATACGCTGGTGGCGGCCAACCTCAACTTCGGCGCGGCCACTGTGTTTGCCGCCTACGGCATCAACCGCGGCCTTGGCAGTTCGCCCTGGGACCCGGCCAATCCCTATGGGGCGCTGGCGCTGAGCACGCCCTCGCTGTACAGCCACGACATGCTGGCCGGCCTGTCCTATACCAGCGGGCGCGCGACGTATATGCTGTCCTTCATCCACAAGGATGACCGCAGCCCGCCCAACCAGGATGCCGACCAGGCAGCCGTGGGCATGGTGTACTCCCTGTCCAAGCGCACCGCGCTGCATGCGTCCTTCGCCCATATCCGCAACCGCAACGGTGCGCCCTATACGGCTGGCACCGCGACCGAGCCCGGCAAGGGCAACCGCGCCATTACCTTCGGCCTGCGCCACGCTTTCTGATGTGCTACATTCCCAAGCTGGAACTTTCAGCGGGGAACACACTATGTATCTGACTTACTTCAATGGGAACTGGGCGGAAGGCAACGCGCCGCTGTTCGGTGCAATGGACCACAGCGTCTGGCTCGGCTCGTCCGTCTTCGACGGCGCGCGCGCCATGCGCGGCAAGTTGCCGGACTTGCGGCCGCACCTGGAGCGTGTCATCCGCTCGGCGCGCAGCCTGGGCCTGGAATGCCCGCTCAGCGTGGATGAAATGGAAAAGCTGGTGAAAGAGGGCGTGGCCCGTTTCCCGGCGGACGCCGAGCTGTACATCCGCCCGCTGGTGTTTGCCACCGATGGCTTGCTGATCCCGGTTGCCGAAAAGTCAGCCTTTGCACTGACCCTGTTCGACGCGCCGGTGCCGCCATTCACCGGCTTCTCGGCCTGCCTGTCGGCGCTGCGCCGTCCGGATCCGGACATGGCGCCGACCGATGCCAAGGCCTCGGCCCTGTACGCCAATTCGACCCGCGTGCTGCGCGAAGCGAAAGAGCGCGGCTACGACAACGCCGTGGTGTGCGACAGCCAGGGCAATGTGGCGGAGTTCGCCACTGCCAACCTGTTCTTCGTCACGTCCGAAGGCAAGGTGGTCACGCCGGCCCTGAACGGTACCTTCCTCGCCGGCATTACGCGCGCCCGTGTGATCAAGCTGCTGGCCGAGGCCGGCATTGAAGTGGAGCAGCGCAGCGTCAGGCCGGAAGAGCTGGAGCGCGCCAGCGAGATCTTCAATACCGGCAACTTCGGCAAGGTCATGCCTTGCGTGCGCTACAACGGCCGCGCATTGCCGGCCGGCGCGGTCGCTGCCAAGGCCCGCGAGCTGTACTGGGCGTTTATTGAACGCGGCGAGTAGGCGCCTGCAGGTCCGGCCCTGGCTTGCTGGGCGGCGCGGCCGGTGCCGGTGGCGCCACGCTGCCGCAGTCGGCACTGAGCCAGCGGCCGCTGCCTTCCACCACCATGTTCTGCGGCTTGCCCTGCGCTGAACTGTTGACGTCCATGCGCATGCTGTAAGCGGTATCGCCGTTGAAGATGACCTGGCCTTTGCCGCTCGACGGCGGCCGGGTGCAATTGAAGGTCACATTCAAGCCGCCCGGCACCGGCGTGCGCGTGGTGGTGCACTGGCCGGGCTGGCCGGCCGGCAAGTCCTGCTTTTCAGCCATCTCCCGGGTCATGCAATAGGTGAGCTTGACGCCGCCGTTTTCGCCCAGCCCGAGGTTGACGCCGTGGCGCGCCATCATCTGTTCCATTGCCTTGCGCTGTTCGGGCGCCATATTCGCCATCTGCTGCTGGGCCGCCGCCATCACTGCCATCATTTCCGGGCTGGCGGAAGCGATGCGGTTATCCAGCTCCCACAGTCCTGGTTTCAGGGTCTGCGCCATCGCCGGCGCGGCGGCCAGGCAAAGCAGGAAGAAGGATCGGATTTTCATGGGGGCTCCTCGGAGGACTGGTATGCGCGGCCCGGTACGCCTGCACCGGGCCGATCTGGATGGCTTAGCCTTGTGGCTGGCGTGGCTCGGCCACAAAGATTTCCACGCGGCGGTTACGCGCGCGGCCGGCTGCGTCATCGTTCGAGGCGATCGGCTCCTGTTCGCCGCGGCCTTCGATCACGATGCGGGTTGGCGACACGCCGCGCGTGGCCAGGTAGTCGCGGGTATGGGCGGCGCGGTCGACCGACAGCGGTTGGTTGATGCTGGGGCTGCCGGTGCTGTCGGTGTGGCCGACGATGCTCACGGTAGTCGCCGGGTTCTCATTGAGCGTCGTGGCAAAGCGGTCCAGGATGGGGCGGAAGTCGGGCTTGATGTCGGAACGGCCGGTATCGAACGAGATATCGCTCGGGATTTCCAGCTTCAGGCGGTTGTCGCCGGTTTGCGAGACTTGCACGCCAGTGCCTTTGGTGGCCTGTTCCATCTGCTGCTTCTGCGCTTCCATGCGCTTGGACCAGACGTTGCCGACCACGGCGCCGACTGCCGCGCCGATCGCGGCGCCGCCGGCAGCCCGTTTGCCGCCGCCTGGGCCGGTCGCGGCGCCAAGCACCGCGCCAATGCCGGCGCCGACGCCTGCACCGGTGGCAGTGCCGCGCTGGGTGGCGCTCATATCCGCACAGCCGGTCGTGGCAAGCACGGCAATCAGCAGGGCAGCAAGGGTTTTATTGGGCATGAGCTTCTCCTTCATTGAAATTTGCTCGAAAAAAAAAGCGGGACGGGGCCTGCGCCGCAGTCCCGCCCCGCTAGTGTACGCCGGCTGAGCCGGCTCAACTAAATGCCGCGTCCGCTGATCAGGCGCAGCAAGATCATGATGACTGCCACCACCAGCAAGACATGGATGAAGCCACCCACAGTGTAGGAGGTCACCAGGCCGAGCAGCCACAAGATGATGAGTACGACAGCGATGGTATAGAGCATGATGTTTTCCTCTCATATTCTGTAATCCTGGAGTCATTATTGCTGCGTCCAACCGCGTCATCTGTACGTTGTCGAACTATCAGCGTCGTTGCAGGCGTCCCTTGACGACTTTTACATGGTCGCCAGCCTGCCAGTTGGCCGAGCTGGTGCTGACAGTGCGCACCTTGCCGTCGTCCATGCGGACGCGCACCTGGTAAGTGGTGGTCGACTTCATATTGCCTTCCACCTGGTTGCCGACCACGGCGCCGCCGACCGCCCCGGCCACGGTGGCAATCTTGCGGCCCGAACCGCCGCCAATCTGGTTGCCCAGCAGGCCGCCGACGATCGCGCCGCCGGCCGCGCCCAGGCCGCTGCCTTCGCCGCGATGGGTCACCGTTTTCACCGATTCCACCACGCCGCAGCTGTGGCAGACCGCCGGCGCCGGCGGCGCCATTGGGGCGGCACGCTGTGGCGCAGGCGCTTCCGCGTAGCGCGCGTCCTGGCCGTTACGCTCGGCCGGGGCCGCACCGCCGTAGCCGCCGCTGCTGCCCGAATTGCCGGAGGTGTCGCCCAGGCGGTTGACCGGTGCATAGCCGGCCGGCGCCGGTGGCGGGCCCATATCACGCGAATCCACTTGCACCGGTGCTTCGGCAATGGGCGGCCCCATCTTCGCGCCCGACTGCGGCAGCCAGCCCATCACGGCGGCAATGCCGACGCCGCAAAACAGCACCACGGCGATGGCTGCAATCAGCAGCAGCGGGTGGGTGGTATAGCTCATGACTTTGGTTTCTCGTTCCATGCTGAAATTCCTTTCCTATCGGATAGCCGCATTGTGGCGGCCGGGCTGGGCTGCTTCCGTGCGTCAGCGTACATACAGCTTTTTCAATTGCCGATACGCTCCGCCTAAACTCCACCAGGCTGACGGCAATGACCCTGAATCTTCATACCGTTCCAAGCAGTGAATCGCCACCACCCCGCATTGGCAACCGCCTGCTGGCAACCCTGCCGGAAGAGGACCTCGAGCATCTCGAGGGCTTGTGCGAACTGGTGGACCTCGAGGCCGGCGACATTCTGTTCGAAGCCGGCCAGCCCATCGACTACATCTACTTCCCGCTCGACACCCTGGTGTCGCTGCTGGCCGTGGCCGAAGGCCGCATGACGCTGGAGGTCGGCTCGGCCGGGCGCGAAGGCATGGTGGGCGCTTCCGTGGCGCTGGGCCAGCGCTTGGCCCAGGTGCGGGCCGTGGTCCAGCGCAGCGGCCATGCGCTGCGGATGGAAGCGGAAGATTTCATCGCCGAGTTTGCGGAAATGGAATCGCTGCAGCGCCTGCTGCACCGCTATACCGACAGCCTGCTGG
>JBCNOX010000129.1:0-10895 GCA_039593645.1 Pseudoduganella sp. | reverse complement strand
ACCGAGTTGACGATCAGGTCCTTGATTTCCTTGGCGGCAGCTGCCGAACGCTGGGCCAGCTGGCGTACTTCGCTGGCGACGACAGCAAAGCCGCGACCCTGCTCCCCGGCGCGTGCCGCCTCCACCGCCGCATTCAGCGCCAGGATATTGGTCTGGAAGGCGATGCCGTCGATCACGCCGATGATGTCCGAAATCTTGCGCGAAGAATCGCTGATCGAGCCCATGGTCTGCACCACCTGCCCCACCACGGCGCCGCCCTGCTGCGCCACCGCCGTGGCAGCCGCCGCCAGTTCGTTGGCCTGGCGCGCATTGTTGCCGTTTTCGCGCACGGCGCTGGTCAGCTCCTCCATCGAGGACGCGGTCTCCTCCAGCGCGCTGGCCTGCTGCTCGGTGCGCGACGACAGGTCGATGTTGCCGGCCGCGATCTGGGTGGCGGCGGTGGTGATGGTTTCCGTCCCCTGCCGGACTTCGGACACGATGCGCAACAGGCTGTCGCGCATCACGCTCATGGCCTTCATCATGCTGGCCTCGTCGTCCTCGCGGGTTTCCACCTGCACGGTGAGGTCGCCGGCAGCGATGCGGCCGGCGATTTCGGCCGCCACATCGGGCTCGCCACCCAATTGGCCAAGCAGGCGGCGCGCAATCAGGGTCGCGGCCACCACGCCGGCCACCAGCGCCAAGGCGCTCATCACCAACATGATGGTGCGGGCCGAGGCATAAGCTTGGGACGCCGCAGCTGCATCGCTGGCATTGTGTTGGCGCTGCAGCTGCACGTCTTCATCCATCGCGTCCTGCCAGCGCTGGGTTGCCGGCCCGGCCTTCTGCATCAGCAAGTCCATCGCCTCCTGGTCTTTGTGCTGCAGCGCCAGTTGCAGCAACTGGTCGGTCAATGGGCGCGCCTCCTGCTGCAAGGCGCGGATGCGGGCGCGGATCGCCTTGCCTTCTTCGCTGCCGGGCAGGGCTTCCAGAGCCGCCTGCGCCTTGTCGTACTGGGCCCTGGCGGCCTGGATCTTGGGAAGTTCGCGCTGCATGGCGGCTTCGTCGGACAGCAGCACCACGGTGCGAGTAACGCGCGCGACGACGTGCACCGCTTCCGACATATCCTGCACGTGGGTCAGCTTCGCCACATTGAGCTGCACGACCTTCTCAAGCTGGGCGTGGATGCGGTGCATGTTATAGATACCGAGCCCCGAGACACCGGCCATCAACGCCAGTACCAGGCCAAAGCCCAGCGCCAGCCGGGTGCCAACCTTCATCGAATGCTTCGACATAGCTATTCCTTTCGTAGCGACTGTGCAACCTCGGTCCTGCGAATAGGCAAGACTACACCAATTCAATTAGAATCTGTCGATTCCAAAACATACGCCGCCGCCCCTACATGAACCTGCAAGTGATCCTCAACCTGGCCGTCGCCGCCATCGTGCTGGCCTTCCTCGTCGTGCAGCAAAAACGCCATGCCAGCTTCACCGTGCGTGTGTTCAGTGCGCTGGGCCTCGGTGTGGTGCTGGGCGCCGGGCTGCAGGCGCTGTACGGCGCCGGCAGCGACGTGGTCAAGGTGACCGGCCAGTACCTCGATATCGTCGGCAGCGGCTACGTCAAGCTGCTGCAGATGATCGTGATGCCGCTGATTATGGTGTCGATCGTTTCGGCGATTCTCAAACTGCGCAACGCCAGCTCGCTGGGCAAGATCAGCGCACTCACCATCGGCACCTTGATGCTGACGACCACCGTGGCGGCGGCGATCGGCATCCTGATGGCCAAGCTGTTCGGCCTGAGCGCGGCAGGCCTGGCATCGAATGCGGCCGAAGTGGCGCGCGGCGCCTACCTGGAAGGCAAGCTGGCCGACGCGCAGTCGATTTCGCTGCCGAACATGCTGCTGTCCTTCATCCCGAGCAATCCCTTCCTCGACATGACGGGGGCGCGCAAGACCTCCACCATTGCGGTAGTGGTGTTCGCGGTCTTTGTCGGCGTAGCCGCCATCGGCATCGCGGAAAAGAAGCCGGAACACTTTACCTCCTTCGATCACGCCGTGCACGTGGCCCACACCATCGTCATGCGCATGGTGACCCTGGTACTGAGGCTGACGCCTTACGGCGTGTTCGCACTGATGGCGCAAGTAGTGTCCAGCTCCAGCTATGCCGACATCCTGAACCTGATCGGCTTTGTGGTGGCTTCCTACTGCGCATTGCTGCTGATGTTCTGCGTCCATCTGGCGATGGTCAGCGCCAGCGGCCTCAATCCGCTGCGCTACGCCAAAAAGATCCTGCCGGTACTGACGTTCGCCTTTACGTCCCGCACCAGCGCAGGCTCCATTCCAATGAGCGTGCAGACCCAGACCCAGCGCCTGGGCACGCCGGAAGGCATCGCCAACTTCGCCGCCTCGTTCGGCGCCACCATCGGCCAGAACGGCTGCGCCGGCATTTACCCGGCCATGCTGGCGGTGATGATCGCACCGACGGTCGGCATCGATCCGTTCACCGCATCGTTCCTGGTGCCGCTGTTGGCAATCATCACCATCGGCTCGGTCGGCGTGGCCGGCGTCGGCGGCGGCGCGACCTTTGCAGCGCTGATCGTGCTGTCTTCCATGAACCTCCCAGTGGCGCTGGCTGGCCTGCTGATTTCGATCGAACCGCTGATCGACATGGGCCGCACCGCGCTGAACGTCAGCGGCTCCATTGCCGCCGGCACTGTCACCAGCCGCGTGATGGGAGAGACCAATATGGCGGCCTTCGCCAGCGACCAGGAGTTGCAGGTCGATTCACCATCTGCTGCATAAGCCATGACACTGATTCGCCAATACACTCCTGCCGACACTCAAGGCGTCATCGATGTGATCCTGCCGATCCAGCAATCCGAGTTCGGGATTCCCATCACGCTTGAAGCTCAGCCCGACCTGCTGAACATTCCGGGCTTTTACCAGCACGGCACCGGTGGCTTTTGGGTGGCGGAGTCTGGAGGTTCCATCGTAGGCACCATCGCCCTGCTGGACATCGGTAACCGCCAGGCGGCCCTGCGCAAAATGTTCGTCTCTCAATCCCATCGGGGCGCTGAGCATGGCGTCGCCAGGCAACTTCTCGCGACCTTGCTTGACTGGTCGCGCCTTCAGGACGTCGACGAAATCTACCTTGGTACAACCGGGGCATTCCTTGCCGCCCATCGGTTCTATGAAAAGAACGGCTTTGCGGAATTAGCGCGGAGCGAATTGCCGCGTACCTTCCCGGTGATGGCCGTGGATACCAAGTTCTATGTGCACTCAATCCAACGATGCTGATACGCTACGAATTCGAGGTCGGCGCGAGTGCCGAATACCTGTTCAAACTCACCCAGGACTACGACCTGCGTGCAAAGTGGGATCCGCTGACGACCGAAGCATTCCTTGTCAATGCAAATGACGCTGCACAAGGTGAACTGGTTCGCTGTACGGCCGCCAATGGCCTTAGCATGGATACGGTCTACGTCTCCTACCAGCCCAACAAGGTCGCGGCCGTGAAGCTGATCAAAGGGCCCTACATCTTCGACAAATTTGCCGGTGGATGGAACTTCAAGGAACTTGGTCCCGACAGGACTCGCGTGCTTTTCTCGTATAACATCACGACCAAGCCCCGCTGGCTCTCGTGGCTCCTGACGCCGGTTGTCGTATTCTTTTTCAAGCGCGAAACGCGAAAGAGGATCGCAGCGCTGCAGCAGTACGCTGCAGCCAATTACCAGCACAGTGCATGTGCGGTTCCGTGATGGCTCGCTTATGTAATCGCCACCAAAGAAGTGCCAGGATGCGCCACAAGGATCGGTAAGGAAAAATGTCCGCAAAAAGTCCGATGCTGAAATCGCTTGCCATTCCCTTGCCCTTCACGCGTGAGTCGGTACTTCGTGTTCTGGAGTTTGGCGCATTCCTGGAAAATTCGCCCTGCTCGCGCAAGCAAATTGCTGAATGGTGCGAACTCAAGGGACAGCCCGAGTTGCGGGAGCTGGTCGAGGACATGAGACGGGAATGTGATACCCCACTCACTTCCTTTACCTCAGGCGATCATTATTTCCCCGGACAGGTTTTTCGGTCATGCGCCCCTTGATGCTCGATCGGCAGGTTCTGCTTCCCCCGGGTTATCCGGAACGCTCTTGTTTGCTTGTCAGCTACAGGTTGCCTTGGCTGCGTCACTGTTACGTCTTGTGCCATGAGCCGGCCAGCGACGGGCCAGCCGTATCCTCAATTGAACTCATGTCTTTCTTTCTCCAGCAAGCGGAGCAATTAGCCACGGATGCCGTCAATGACCCGCAGGCCTTCATGCTGATTCATAGTGGGGTCTCCATTCGGAAACGGTCAAACTGGCATATGCATGTATTCGTAGTCCAGCACCGTTGGCAGAAAGCTTGGCTTTATGCGCTCCTGGGGATAAAGAATCTTGCACTCGTCGCGGCATCCGCGATTCGAGCGGTGACAAATCGCCGTTCGATACCTCCCGAGCCGATCGAACATAACCAGCATACTTGAACCCAGAGATGAATATTCCTCCAATTCCGCTTGTAATGAATCCCGAAACGCCCGAGGCAAAGGCTGCCGCAGGATTTCGATGGGCTGGCGAAGAGATGGGAAAGCGCCACCGCCTCGGCGGAACCCCGGACTGGATTCAGGGCGACGAGACGCCAAATTGCTCATGTGGCGAAAGGATGGTCTTCTACGGCCAGCTAGACTCCATCGGCGATGCGATAATTCTGGGCGACTGCGGCATGATCTACGTATTCGTTTGCTTCGACTGTCTGAAAACGAAAAGCCTTGTGCAGTCGTATTGAAGCCCAATCATTCTGCTACATTCGCTGGGCCTGATGCTCATTGCTTCTACAAATATGCCGCTACAAATCTCAGTACCTGAAGCCTTTATTGTTGGACACGCCTCGTTGGCTGACGGCGGGCGCTGGATCTTCGGCCTGTTTGATGCTGTGCGGGATGCTGTGCATGACGACTCGTCCGTCGAAATTCTCGATGAAGAATGTCTGAACGCCGCAGGCGATATTGCCTCCTACGCTCTGAAGATCTCGGAGCGGCTGCCCGAATCAGCATATGCACAATTATCGGAGGCAGCCCGGTCCGCGTCTAGGAACGGAGCTGAACACAGGCTGTTGCGAGCGGTAGCAACGCCTGATCAGGTCCTGAATCGCGAAGACGTCTCGACTGAGTATTTCAGGCGCGAGTTTGCTGTCGATTCTCAGTTCATCGTTAATAGGGAGAGCGGTGTAAAGCTGACGCATCGTCCGACCGGGTTGACTGCGCGATGCACGGCTCACCGCCATAAAGAGCGAAACATTGATGAGGCATTGTTTTTGCTGGCAGCGCTTGTGGCAAATAGTGGGCCGATGCGCGTATACCTCGATGACGAGCGCAATACGCCAGAGGGCTGGGTGCGCGTCTATTGGCCTGATGAAGCCATCCGACTCCTGGAGGCCGGCTCGGTAGTGGAGTTGAGCCTCGATCATGACCTTGGGGATGATGATCGCGGCACGGGCTACGACGTCGTGCTTTGGATCGAAGAGGCGGTGGCGCTTCGCGGATTCAAGCCGCCAAAAATCTCGGTACATTCCGCCAATTCGTCAGCTCGTGAAAAAATGGTCGCTGGCATCCAATCGATTGAACGTATGGTGGCAGGGAAATAAGCGGCAAAAAACCTGCCCAGCGATGCGACCTGCCGGGCGCACAGTTCCGCCAGCGCAAGCGTATGGCGGCGGACCATGTAGCGGTCTTCCCTGGCAGAGGCCGTGCCCCACCATGGGATCACACACGAATCGGGACACGAGCCCAACTACTCCTTGGCTGAGGCCGTGTCCCACTTGGGGTGTGACCCCAAGGTGTGACACGGGCTCGGCTGGCGCGGCTGTAAATCTTGCTGGCGGGGATTGTGTGCCGCCCTGCCATCGCATCGCTTACCATAAGCTTTTGGCTATCCACCGAAAGGTATGTGATGGAGCAAAAATGGCCGCAACAGATCTGGCTCGTGCGGCACGGCCAGAGTGCCGGCAACGTGGCGCGCGACGCTGCCACCGCTGCCAATGAGTTGCTGATCGACATTGCCGAGCGCGATGTCGATGTCCCCCTTTCTGAACTGGGCTTGCGCCAGGCCGACGCGCTGGCGCAATGGTTCGCCGCTTTGCCGCCGGGACAGCAGCCTAATGTCGTGCTGTACTCTCCTTACCTGCGCGCTCGCGCTACCGCGCAAGCCGTGCTGCAATGCCTCGGCCCGGAAGACATGCTCGCCGTGGTTTCGGACGAGCGCCTGCGCGAGAAAGAATTCGGCATCACCGACCGCCTGACGCCATTGGGTATCACCGAGAAATATCCCGAACTGGCCGCGCAGCGCAAGCATGTCGGCAAGTTCTATTTCCGTCCGCCGGGCGGCGAGAGCTGGTGCGACGTGATCCTGCGCCTGCGCAGTGTGCTCGACACCATCACCCGCGAATACCGCCGCGAGCGCGTGCTGATCATCGGCCACCAGGTCATCGTGAACTGCTTCCGCTACCTGGTCGAGCGAATGGACGAGGAAACCATCCTGGCCATCGACCGCGCCGCCGATGTGCCCAATTGCGGCGTCACCTCTTACCAGTTCGATCCGCAGGCGGGCAAGCGCGGCAAGCTGGTGCTGGAGCTGGAAAACTTCGTCGCGCCGCTGAAAGACAGCGGCACACCCGTCACCGACAAACCGGATATCCCTGCCGCACCGAAACCATGAGCCACGCCGCGCCGATCGAACTCAATCCCACCCTGCTGCGCGACTGGCCGTTGCCGCTTCCCGGCTTCGACGGCGACAAGGAAGCGCGTGGTCACGTACTGGTCGTGGCTGGCTCGGCGGAAATGCCGGGCGCCGCCATCCTGGCTGGCGAGGCGGCCCTGCGCGCTGGCGCCGGCATGCTGACGATCGCTACCGCCGCCAGCGTGGCGCCGCAAGTGGGCGCGGCGATTCCCGAAGCGCGCGTGATCAGCCTGGGCGAAACCCCGGCCCATGGGTTCCAGGCCGACAGCGCACGCCGCCTCGCCGATTTGTCCGGCAAGGCCGACGCCTTGCTGGTCGGTCCCGGCATGGAGGACGAAAGCAGCTGCGTGGAACTGGTGCGCCAGCTGCTGGAGCGCTTCAGCGCCATCCCTATCGTGCTCGACGCCATGGCCATGTGCGCAGCGCATCCTCACCGCGAACCGCATCTGCTGGATGAGGCTGTCGACTGGGAGCAATTCCGCTTTTCCACGCCTGTCCTGCTGACGCCTCACGCCGGCGAACTGGCGCGCCTGACAGGTGTTGCACGCAACCAGATCGAACAGGACCCGCAGGGCGCGGCACGTTCGGCCGCCGACCGCTGGAATGCCGTGGTCGCGCTGAAAGGCGCCACGACGGTGCTGGCGACCCCGGACGGCCAGCTGTGGCAACACCAGGGCGGCAATGCCGGACTGGCCATCTCCGGTTCGGGGGACACCCTGGCCGGCATCATCGTCGGGCTGCTGGCCCGCGGCGCTTCCCTGGAACAGGCTGCGGCCTGGGGCGTGGTGCTGCACGCAGCGGCCGGCGAACAACTGGCGCTGCGTTGCGGCCCGCTGGGCTACCTGGCGCGCGAACTGGCAGCGGAGGTACCTGCACTGCTGCGTATCCTGGCTTCGGCCTGAACCATCCTTGGCGGGCGGCTTGGCCGCCAGGGGGTGCTTTTGCCCTGTTCAATTCATGCAAGGGAGCAATGATGGCATTTTCCCTGTACGACTCACATGGTACCCCGCTCGAACGCCAGCGCTTCACCTGGCGTGAGCTGGTCCAACCGACCATCAGCAAGCTGGACGACGATGCGTTCACCCGCGTGCGCATCATCCTGATGAATGGCATTGAAACCGAGGCACTGCGCTTCGGCCACCTTGCCGCCCGTTTCAACGCGGCGCTGCGCCTGCCGCTGGCGCAAGTGCGGCGCAGCGAGCAGCACCAGGCCACCATGATCAACTGGCTGCTGGGCGCCGACCATTCGCCGCTCGAGACCACCATCGCCTACGAACAAGTAGCGATCGAAGTTACCGCGGCGCTGGCCCAGAATGAACCCGATCCCTACCTGGCGCAGGTGTACCGCTTCGGCCTCCTGGAAGACTTCGACCACCTGTACCGCTACGCGGCCCTGCTGGACCGGCTCGAAGGCAAGGACGCCAACAATATCCTGCAGTGCTATACCGACATCCTGCCCGGCCGCCCAACGGCAGTCGAGCACCGCGCGCCCGACGACGACCTGCGCCTGCCCTATGCCAGGCAGACAGCCGACCCGCTTAGCAAGCTGCACGTGCTGACCCTGGTCGGCAGCGAGTACCAGACGCACGACTATTACATGACGATCGGCCCCTTGTTCGCCGATCCGGTGGCGCGCCAGCTGTACGCGGAAATCGCTTCGATCGAAGAGCAGCACGTCACCCAGTACTCATCCCTGATTGATCCTGCCGAGAGCTGGCTGGAACAGTGGCTGATGCACGAAGCGAATGAGGTCTACAACTACTACAGCTGCCTGCAGCAGGAAACCAACGAGCAGGTGCGCGCCATCTGGGAGCGCTTCCTGGACTATGAGCTGGGCCATTTCCATCTGGTGGAAACCTTGTTCAAGGATATCGAACGGCGCGATCCGGCCGAAGTCTTGCCGGCCACCCTGCCCGAGCCGATTGCATTCAAGAGCCATCGCGAATTCGTGCGCAGCACGCTTGCGCAGGAAGTTGGCTTGCGCGCCAACGGCACCCAGATCGTGCCGACGGAACAGGACAGCCGCCTCTCGCAGGACTACCGCGACCACATGAACAGCGAAGGCTCGCCCACCAACACGGTGGCCCAGGGCTATGTGTGGGTGCCGGGCACAGAACTCAACCGCATGCCGGCGCGCCTGCATTGAACGGGGGGCACCATGACCGAACATATGGGAATGAATCGGACGGGCCTGCAGATGTCACCACTCGACAGCCAGGCCATGCAGCAATACCAGGGCCCGTTGCCCCAGCCGGATGCGGAGACCGATGCGCTGTCCATGACGCGGGCCGACTATTCGTCGCGCGCGCTGTCGCTCGGCTCGGTGCCGCTGCCCGGCACTGTGAAAGGCGCGCTGCAGGCTGCAGGCGCGATGCTGACCGGCGACCAGCCGCAAGTGCTGCTCGACAAACTGGCCGAGCGCCTGGCATTCGAGCGCGGCGGCACGCGGCTGTATGACGCGCTGTTGGCCAAATGCCAGACGTTGGGCACCGAGGGCACCAGCATCGAAGTGGAGCAGCTCAAGCGCATCCGCAACGATGAAGCGCGCCATTTCATCCAGGTCGCGCAGGCAATTGAACAATTGGGTGGCGACCCCACCTGCCAGACGCCCAGTGCGGACCTGGTGGGGGTGGAATCGCTTGGGCTGGTGCAGGTGCTGAGCGACCCGCGTACCTCGGTCAGCCAGGCACTGCACGCCATCCTGACAGCAGAACTCTCCGACCAGGCGGGCTGGGAGGCCCTGATTGCCCTGGCGGAATCACAAGACCAGCCCGAGCTGGCTCAAATGGGCAGCGCTGCCCTGGCGCAAGAGAGGGACCATCTGCAAATGGTCAGCACCTGGTACCAGGAATCGCTGGGCCTGGCCGGATCCGGCCAGTCTGGCGCTGCCGCCCGCGGGACTATCATTCAATCGCAAGGAAAGGAAATCCAATGAACACCATGAGCAAAGCCTGCGCCCTGCTGCTGGGCGCCTTCCTGGCAACCGGCTTCGCTGGTTGCAAGAACCGTGCGGAAGACACCGTCCCGGCGCCGGTAACGACGCCGAATACCGCCACGCCGTCGGCAACACCAACCACCCCTCCATCCGACACGACCACACCGGCGCCGGATACCACGACAACGCCAGGCACAGGCTCCGGGGCCTCGGGCACCAGCGGCACTAGCGGAACCGGTGGAACAACCGGCACCAGCGGCACCGATACTGGCGCAACCAGCGGGACCAGTGGCACGCAAGGCACGACCGGTACCGGCCAGGGAACGTCGACCGTACCGGACCGTACCGATAACAAGGACTCGCAGCGCGACCGCCGTCCGACGTATTGAGCGGAGTGCGGCCATGCAGATAAACAATCATGTGCGCATCCTGTTGTTGGGCGCTCTGTTTGCCGCCGGCCTGCCGGCATGCAGCAAGCATAATGCCGAGAGCCCTGGCAACCCGCCAACCGGAACGTCGCCGACTACCACGCCTGACACGGGTGGAACCGGTACGGCGCCGGGCATGCGGGTGCAGACACCCGGCACGGCGCCGGGTACGGCGCCCGATCCGGGAACGGGAGTCACGGGTGGCAACGCCCCGGCGCCTGGCGCCGGGGCGGGCACCGCGCCCTCCGATGCTGGTCCGAGCACCGGTGCCGGCAACTCGACCAGTGGCGCCACTGGCGGGACGGCTGCCACCCAAGGCGGCCAAGCTACCGCACCAACCAGCGGCAACACCCCTGGAGGCAGCCCGGCTGCCACTCCAGGAACTTCGACCCCGCCTTCCGGTAACAAGCCGGGCCGATAGCAATCAGCCGGCGCAGGCAGCGCCGGCTGGTCTGCAAGGCCTGGCGCCCGTCAGCCAGGCTCCGTCATCCGCGGCACGGTCATGCCGCCTACTCTATTTCGCAATCAGGAGCAGCACGCCGCGGCCGCAAACGCCGTAGACGTAGTTCTCGCCACCGATGAACTCCTCCGCGCCAGGCGCGCGGACCTGGCTGGCGCCTTCGGCCCAGCTGCATGTATCGGTGACGCGGTACCAGCTCTTGCCAGCGCCCGGCCATGGCAGCGTGAAGTTCACATTGCCGCTCCAGCCGTTGTAGGCGACATAGATGGCGGAGGCGCTGTCGCCAAACTCGCTGCCGTCGATGCGCCAGGCAATTGCATGATTGTTGCTGTCGTTGA
>JBCNOX010000128.1:0-10918 GCA_039593645.1 Pseudoduganella sp. | reverse complement strand
CAAAGCCTGCCCCCCTTCAAACGCACGCGCGAAGCTGCGGATGTCATAGAATTCTTCAAGGGCCACTAACCACCAGGGAGAAGCAATGAAGCTGACACGCGCAATGTTGGACGAAGCCGCAGGCCAGGGCCTGCTGGATGAAGGCCAGGCGGGGCGCTTGTGGCAGTTCCTGGTGGAGCGTGAGCAGCATACGCCCGGCTTCAAGCCGGCGCACATCCTCTACTACCTGGGCGGCCTGATCGCGATTGGCGCCATGTCGCTGTTCATGACGCTGGGATGGGAGTCGTTCGGCGGCACCGGCCTGCTGTTCATTTCCATTTGCTATATCGTGGCGGCCCTCGGCGCCGTCGAATGGCTGTGCTCACGCGGCCTGCAGCTGCCGGCAGGCGTGCTGGCCGCCTTCGCCGTGGTGCTGGTGCCGCTGGCGGTTTATGGCCTGCAGCATATGCTTGGCTTCTGGGCAGATGGACGACCCGGGAACTCCTACCGCAACTACCACTACTACATCGACTGGCGCTGGATATTCATGGAGCTGGCGACGCTGGCAGGCGGCGCCGTGGTCCTGTGGCGCTACCGCATGCCGTTTACGGTGATGCCGCTGGCGGTCACGCTGTGGTACATGAGCATGGACGTTACCGACATGCTGCAGGGTGGCAGCGCCGGCTTCTTCTCGCAAGAAGGCAAGATCATCTCGGCGGTATTCGGCATCGCCATGACGCTGCTCGCGCTGTGGATCGACCTGCGCAACCGCAGCAACAAGGATTACGCGTTCTGGCTGTACATCTGGGGCGTACTGACGTTCTGGGGCGCCTTGTCGTCGATGGACTCGGGCAGCGAACTGGGTAAGCTGGTCTACTGCCTGATCAACGTCCTGATGATCGGTATCGGCGCGGCCCTGTCGCGCCGCGTGTTCGCGGTGTTTGGCGGCTTTGGCCTGGCGGGCTACCTGGGGCACCTGTCGTACACCGTCTTCCGCGACAGCCTGCTGTTCCCGGTCGCCCTGACGGCAATCGGTATCGCCATCATCGCCGCCGGCGTATTCTGGCAGCGCCACGAGGCCATCATCGGCGCCAGCCTGCGCCAATGGCTTCCCGGCCCCGTGCGCCTGCTGGTCGAACGGCGCGCGGCATGAAGCTGCGCCGCGCATTTTCGCTCATTACCGCCGCCGGCGCACTGGCTGGCCTATGCCTGTGGGCGGTTGGCTGGGCGCTCTCCAGGCCGGTCAATCACCCCGTTGCCATGCCGGAAGCCACCGGTTTCAAGGCGGTACTGGCCGGCACCACGCACGGCTCATTGCTGCGTGTGCCCGGTGCAACGCGCTGCGTGCTGCTGATGCACGGAATTCGTGGTGACCGCGGCGCCATGGCCGGACGCGCAGCATTCCTGCGCGACGCGGGCTGGACCTCTCTCGCCATTGACTTGCAGGCACACGGCGAAACGCCGGGCGAGATGATCACATTTGGCCATCGCGAGGCCAACGACGCCCGCAACGGCGTGGCCTACCTGCGCAACCAGGGGTGCACGACCGTGGTGGCCCTCGGCCAGTCAATGGGCGGTGCTGCGGCCTTGTTGGGCAATGGACCAGTGGCCGCCGACGGATTCGTGCTCGAATCGGTGTATCCCACCATAGAGGACGCTGTCGCGAACCGGCTCGCGATGCGCTTTGGCGGATTGGCGCGGCTCGCCGCCCCCCTGCTGTATTGGCAAATCCCGTTGCGCGCCGGCGTTGGGCGCGAAGAGCTTCGTCCGGAGCAGGCAGTTCGCAAGATTCTGGTGCCCGTGCTGGTCGCCGGCGGTACGCGGGACGGCCAAACACCGGCGCAAGAAACGCGACGGCTGTTCGATGCAGCAAGCGGAGCCAAAACCCTTTGGCTGGTCGAAGGCGCGATCCACGAAGACCTTTACGCGTTCAATCCGGCCGAATACCGGCTCCGGCTGCTGCATTTCCTCGATACGCTCGGATCGGCTTCGGGCTAGCGTAATTCGCGCGGTGCCTCGCCGGCCAGTATCCAGTTGCCGATCGCACGGTAGACTTGTGAGCGCTGGCCGTGCAGGCCGTGCGCGCTTTCGCGGCTGCAGTCGCGCCGGGTGCCAGCGCGGACCGGCGGGAGCGCTTCGCTGTCGACTGCAATCAGCGGGAAGAAACGCGCCTTCGGGTAGCTGTCGCGGAAGGGCAGGCAGGCGTCGCGCCGGTGGTGCACGCCGAGCACGGGACGCTTCAGGTGCGGCACCTCCGCCCAGGCCTCGGCGCTGCCATTGATAAGCACCACCCCATCCACTGCCGGCAGGCGGTTTGCGATAAAGGCGGCGGAGAAAGCGCCGTCGCTGCTGCCCATCAGGATGATGCGGGCCTGCGCGTGCCGCTTGCGCATGAAGTCGACGACGGCGGCGACATCCTCCCGATGCGCGGTTCCCTGGCGGGCGCCGATGTCCAGCACTTCATGGTCGCTGGCGGTATCCAGCGCCACCACGGCTCCAACCTGGTCCGCCAGCTGGCGCTGCGCACCGAACAAGGTGTCGGGATCGGTTGGCAGGCTGCCGGGCCATACGCCCTGCAAGCCGCGCTGGCCGGACCCGCCCGCGAGATATAGCACGACGTTGCTTGCGGCGCGCTCGCCAGTCATCTCCAGCACGCGCACCGTGGCGCCGGGCCGCGTCGGAATATCCAGCAAGGCTTCGCCTGCCAGCGCAGCCGCGTGCAGCGCGAGGGCAAGGGCGGCTAGTGCCAGCTTGCGAGATTCCATGTGCTATGCCTCCTGTGCCGAGTGACTTTCACGCACCTCGATTCAATTGGCGCGTTGTCCAAAATTGTATATTCTCCGACAACGTTTTGTGCAGAATCGAGGTGATACGATGAAGTGCAAGTTGATCTTGGGAGCGCTGGCTATTGCGCTGGCGCCAGCTGCGTACAGCCAGTGCTGCGGTTTTGGCATGAGCTACGACAATGTGGTGGTGTGGCCGCAGCCGGACCTGCGCATTCCGGTTCCATCAGCGAACAGCGCAAAGAAGGCGCCGCCAGTCCTGCCGAAGTCCAAGCCTGCCGTGCAGGCCAATGCGCACAAGCTTGCCCAGCACTTCCCGGCCGAGAAGCGCGCGGAAATGGAGAAGGTCTACCTGCAAAGCATGGACATCTACCTCCAGGTCGAGAAGAAAATGGGCTGGACCCCGCGTGACATGGCCGGCGGGCTGGCAGCTTTCCTGGTCGGGAACTACATGGTGCTGAAAAATACCGAGGTCCCGGACGAGGACTTCAACGCCGTTGCCCGGCAGATTCGCGCCCAGAACAAGCTGCACGACATCAACGACCGCAATGAGGCGGACAAGGTACGCGACGTCTTCGAACAGAGCGCCATGATCGGCGCCTTCATGGCGCTGGCCTACAAATCTCACCAGCAGCAACCGCAGCCGCCGGCCGTGTACGAGAACATGCGCAATGCGGCGCGCGAAAACCTGCAACTGGTGCTGAAGGGCGATCCGTCCAACCTGTTAATCGACAAAAACGGCATGAGGTTCCAATGACGATCTTCATCAAGAAGCTGTGCAATGCCTTCATCACCGATGCTGTAGTCAACCGCCGCATCGTCGGGGCAGCAGGGCGCAGCGTGGAAGCGATCGGCGCTGCGATCGGCGGCCTGTGGGTGGGCGGCATCGTCACCGTGTCGGCCGACGCCCTCGACTGGATACCTAACATCATAAACAAGGCGGTGCACGACGATCTGCAGCCGGTGCATATTCCCTTGCGTGAGGTGCGGTCGGTGCGGCGCGAATTCGGCATCCTGACCGGCATCGTGGTGGTCGAACTGGAAGATGGCGGCGAGTTCCGCTTCCGTTGTTTCAACGCCCGCAGCGTGGCGGAAAATATGTCCGACCTGCTGCCGAGCCAGGTGATGAGCGCATGAGCCGCCTGCTCCGCCCGATGTTGTACGCCGCGCTGCTTGCGGCCCCAGTGGCCCATGCGCAGGGTTATGTCGGCCTGGGTCTCGACTACGCGACGACGACCGCGCCGTTGGTCAACTTCGCCAATATGGCGGTGATGAACAACAATTCGATGAACACAGGCCTGCGTTCACGCAGCAAGCCGGCGCGGATGGACGCGCCGCCGGCGGTGCAGCGCAATGCGCAGGAACTGGCCAGAACATTTCCGGCATCGAGCCAGGCTGCAATGACGCAGGCCTTCCAGCACAGCATGGACATCTACCAGCAGATTGCTGCCAGGATGGGCTGGCGGCGCGATGACCTGGATGGCGCGATGGCAGCCTTCATCGTTGGCAATTACATGGTGTTCGCCAACCGCGAAGTGCAGGACGAGGAATTCGTGGCAGTTGCCGAGCAGTTGCGCCAGGGAGGCGGTACGCGCCGGCTGGCCGAGCAGCAAAGCGCCGAAACGATCCGCAACCTGTTCGAGAAGAGCGCCATGGTCGGCGCATTCATGGCGCTCGCCTACAAGTCGCAGCGGCAGAAGGCGCAGCCGGAGCACATTGCGGCCAACCTGCGCAACAGCGCCCGCGAGAACCTGAAGCTGGTTTTGGGGGCCGATCCCGAGCGACTGCAAATCGACGAGCGAGGTGTTATGCTTGTCAAATGACTATCCTTAACGGCTCCTGCCACTGTGGCGCAATCAAGATCGAGGTGGCGGGCGCACCGGCCTACCTGATCGACTGCAACTGCTCGATCTGCCGCCGCACGCGGGCGCTGTGGGCGTTTTACCCGGAAGACGCGGTGCGCATCGAGGGGCAGCCTGCGGGGACCGAGGACTACGTCTGGGGCGACAAGTCCCTGCGCACGGTGCGTTGCCGTTCCTGCGGCTGCGTCACGCACTGGAAGTCCTTGCAGCCCAATGGCGATGGCCGCATGGGCGTCAACATGGCCAACTTCGAGCCGGGCATGGTAGCGACGCTGGAAGTGCGAAAGTTCGACGGCGCCGATACCTGGACCTATCTATGATCGCCGAGCTGCCACAGGACGCGCTGCTGCAGCGCTACCGCGAGCAGGGCGCCTACACCGATTGCTTCGCCATCGACGTGCCGGGACAGGTGGCGCATGCCGCCTTTGTCGAGGCGTTCTACACCACCGCCGTTTTCAAACTGGAGCGCCTGTTGCTGGCGCTGTTCGTCGCGCGACCATCGCGCGATGCGGAAGCCTGCGAGCTGGCGAGCGGCCAGCGCCAGCAGTTCGCCGCCTGGTCGGTGGAAAGCCGCGCGCCCGGCCAGCTTCTGATGTGCGACTTCGCCGGCAGCACCCGTTCATGGCTGATGGCCGCGCCGGCCGGGCAGGGCACGCGGCTGTATTTCGGTTCGGCCGTGGTGCGCTCGCGGCAGGGCGGCGTGTTTCGCGCGCTGCTTGGCTTCCATAAGCTTTATTCGCGCATCCTGCTGCGCGCCGCCGTGTCCCGCGTGCTGCGGGCCTGACGTTCGATGGATTCCCTGATCACCGCATCGGCCCGTTCCCTTGCCAGCGGTGATGTGCTGGGCGCCCTGAAGCATGTGGCGCTGCGCGACGATCCGCCTGCACTGGCCTTGCGCGGGATTGCCATGGCGCGGCTGGGCGACTTCTCCAAGTCGCGCGAACTGCTGCGTCGCGCCGCGCGCGGCTTTGGCCCCCATGAAGAACTGGCCCGCGCGCGTTGCGTGGTCGCCGAGGCTGAGGTGGCAATGGCCATGCGCGATTTCTCCGCTCCACCGCGCGCGCTGGCGTCCGCGCTGGCGGTGCTGGAGGCGCACAGTGATTACGGCAATGCGCAGCAGGCGCGCCTGATCGCCGCCAGAAAATTTCTTCTGCTTGGCCGGCTGGAGGCTGCGGCTGAGGAACTGTCTCGCCTCGACATGCGGGCCTTGACGCCGGCTTTGGCGGCCGTGGCGCAGTTGGCTGCAGCCGAACTGGCCATGCGCTCGCTGCGCCCGGCGCCGGCACGGGCTGCGCTCGCGCATGCGCACGCCGCAGCCGCGCGTTCGGGGGTGCCGGAGTTGCTGGCCGAGGTAATGGAAGCCACTGCCGCGCTGCAGCGTCCCGCCGCGCGCAGGCATGGGACGGGCGCGGCGCAGGCCACTTTGTCTCTCGATGAAGTGGCGGCACTGCTGGCGTCCGACACGCTGGTGCTGGATGCCTGCCGGCGCGGCATGGGTTGCGGTGGCAGCTGGCGTCCTTTGGCACGCAGGCCGGTGCTGTTCGCGCTGGCCCGCACGCTGGCCGAGGCCTGGCCGGGCGATGCGGCGCGCGAACTGCTGATCAGGCGAGCCTTCAATACCCGCCGTCCCGACGAGACCCACCGTGCGCGGCTGCGGGTCGAGATCGGCCGCCTGCGTGCGCTGGTCAAAGGGCTCGCCAGCATCGAGGCCACGCCATCCGGTTTCGCCATCCGTCCGCTGGATGGCCGCGCGCTGGCTGTGCTGGAACCGCCCATCGATGGTGAGCAGGCCGCGCTGCTGGCGCTGTTGTGCGACGGCGCCGCATGGTCGACTTCCGCGCTGGCGCTGGCGCTCGATGCCAGCCAGCGTACCGTCCAGCGCGCGCTGGCTGAGCTGGAAGAGGCCGGCCAGGTGCGCTCGATCGGCCATGCCCGCATGCGACGCTGGCTGGCGCCGCCGCTGGCCGGATTCACGACAATCTTGTTACTCCCTGCTGCACTGCCGTTGGAATAAAGTTCACATGCGGCGCCGATCAGGGCGCGCCTCATAAGGAGCAAGCAATGAATCGCAATTCAAGCAAGGTGCGCAAGGCTGAAATCCTGCGCGAATATGGCCCGTTCGACGGTGTGAGCAAAGTTGGCGGCGTGACGTACGACGGCCACCTGGTGTGGGCTGCGACCGGCGCCCGCCTGATTGGCTTCGACCCCGAAAACGGCAAGCAGGCACGGGCGCTGGATGTCGCCGCAGATGCCGGCACGGCCTTCGACGGCAAGTTCCTGTACCAGATCGCGGCGGAACGGATCAACAAGATCGATCCGGCCAGCGGCACGGTGGTGTCTTCGATACCGGCACCCGGCAAGGGCGGCGACTCTGGCCTGGCCTGGGCCGAAGGCAGCCTGTGGGTGGGGCAGTACCGCGACCGCAAGATCCACCAGATCAATCCCGAAACCGGCGCGGTGATCCGCACCATCGAATCGAACCGCTTCGTGACCGGCGTGACGTGGGTGGACGGTGAGCTGTGGCACGGCACCTGGGAGGGTGACCAGAGCGACATCCGCCACGTCGACCCGCAGAGCGGCGCGGTGCTGGAGCTGATGGAAATGCCGCCGGGGGTGTTTGTCAGCGGCCTGGAATCCGATGGCGCCGGCCTGTTCTACGCCGGCGGCGAGAACAGCGGCAAGGTGCGCGCAGTGCGCCGTCCACGGGGAGAATGATCATGAATACCGTCGTCAATCAAGAGCAATGGGTGGCGCAGCGCAAGGAGCTGCTGTTGCGCGAGAAGGAGTTGATGCGCCAGCAGGACCAGTTGGCCAGCGCCCGCCGCGCGCTGCCGTGGGTGCGCGTGGACAAGCAATACCTGTTCGATACGCCGCAGGGCAAGCGTGCGCTGTCCGACCTGTTTGAAGGGCGCAGCCAGCTGGTGGTGCAGCACTTCATGTTCGCGCCGGGCCAGGAACGCGGCTGCGCGCATTGTTCCTACATGGCCGACCATACCGACGGCGCGCTGCCCCACCTGGCGCAGCGCGATGTGAGCCTGGTGGTCGTGTCCCGTGCACCGCTGGCCAGCCTGGAACGCATGCGCAAGGAAATGGGCTGGCAGTTCAAGTGGGTGTCGTCCGGCGACAGCGATTTCAATTACGATTTCCACGTCAGTTTCGCGCCGGAGGAAATGGCGCAAGGCGAGGTCAATTACAACTACACCGGGCAAGCTTTCCCGCACGAGGATGCGCCCGGCGTCAGCGTGTTTTACAAGGACGCCGCCGGGGTGGTCTACCACACCTATTCGACCTATGGCCGCGGCGTCGAAGTAATGATGCATACCTACCGCTTCCTCGATATCACGCCGCTGGGGCGGCATGAAGAAGGCTTGCCTTACACGATGGCATGGGTCAGGCACCACGACCGCTACGCGCAGCAAGCCGCGTCGTGCTGCGGCACCGCCCACGCCTGATGCGGGGATGCCATGTCGAGCTTCCGGCCCTGGCGGGCCGTGACTGCGATTGCCTGCGGCCACCTGGTCTCGATGGCGCTAGTGGCGGCGGCGGTGGCCTTCCGTCTGCCGCTGGACCGCCCGGCGCTGCAATGGGGCGCCGGCGTGCTGCTGGTTGCGGCGCTGGCCTGCCGCCTGCGCAAAGGCCATGCGCTGGCAGGGCAGGCAGGCATGGCGCTGTGGACCTTTATCACGTCCACGGCGCATGGCGCCGGCTTCGTGCTGATGCCGGCCCTGATGACGATCTGCGGCACCGGCAGCGCCAGCGCCTCTGGCCCCGTGTTCCAGACTGTGGCCGCGATGGCTCTGCATTTGGCCGCCATGCTTGCCCTGAACAGCGCAATCGCTTACATCGCCTTTCTTTTAAGTGAAGAAATCGTGCCATGAAGGCAGCGGCATTGTTGTTCCTGGTAGTGTGCTCGTGTCACGCCAACGCGTTGGATGCATCGTTGCTGAAAAACGTTGAGGCGGCGCGCGACCACGAATTCCTGGCGAAATTGATGGCGGACTCCGCAGCTTCCAGCGAGGCGCGCGGCAACAGTCTTCGGCAGGCGGCCTACTCGGGGTTTCCCGATTCCGTGGACTGGTTGCTGTCGGGGCCTGCCGCGACGGCGGCTTCTAGTGCGGATAAAGACGGTTTTACCGCGCTGATGGCCACCTTCCTGCACACGAAGTACTTGCCAACTGAATACGCCATTGTCCGCAAACTGCTCGATAAAGGCGCCGACGCCAATATGCGCAATGCCAATGGTTCGACGGCGCTGATGCTGTTCATTGAGTCGCGCGGCGAGAATGTACTCTTCGGCAATCCAATCGACTGCGAGCCCGGCGAGGACGGCTCCGGGCTGATTCCCTGGGGGCCACCAGCATTGTTCGAGTACGAGGCGGCGACTTTCGCTTTACTCCTTCGGGCCAGCGCTGACATCAATTGGAAAGACCAGGACGGAAGGTCGGCGCTGGTTCTGGCAACGGAGCGCAGGTTGCCGGCCATGATGCGGGGCCTGCTGGAAGCGGGCGCGGATCCGAATGTGGAAATCGCCGAGTTTCCCGGGAAAACGCCCATCTTCTTCGCAGCTCCCGAACTCGTGCGGCTGCTGGTGGAGCGTGGCGCCGATCCGAACGGCGCCGACGCCAATGGTGATACGCCGCTGCACGGGGCCATGCAATCACGCATCCGGAACACGATCGAACTGCGCTCTTATGTGAAGGCCATGCTTGCTGCCGGCGCCAGGGATCTTCCCAATAAAAAAGGAGAGTACGCGTCCGATACGGTCTCTCCTTACGGCATTTGCAATGGCCCGGTGCGGGCCATCTTGAGCGAAGTGAAGGCGGCAATCCGCGCTGCGCGCCAGCCTTAGCCCGCCGGCTTGATGATCACCTTGCCGGTGACTTTGCGCGCGGCCATCGCTTCCAGCGCGCGCGGGGTGTCGGCCAGCGCGTAGCGGGCCGAGATGTGTGGGCGGATCTTGCCTTCGGCCAGCCAGCCCAGCAGTTGCATCATGCCGGCCAGGTTGGCCTTCGGCTCGCGCTTGACGTATTCGCCCCAGAACACGCCCATCAGCGAAGCGCCCTTGAGCAGCGTGAGGTTCAGCGGCAGCTTCGGGATCTCGCCGTTGGCAAAACCCACCACCAGATAGCGTCCGCGCCAGCCGATCGAGCGGAATGCCGGCTCGGCGTACTCGCCGCCGACCGGGTCGTAGATCACGTCCGGACCCTTGCCGTCGGTGGCGGCCTTGATGGCCTCGCGCAGGTCGGCGGTGCTGTAGTTGATCAGGACATCGGCGCCATGCTCCTTGCAGACCGTGAGCTTTTCTTCACTGGAGGCGGCGGCGATCACGCGTGCGCCAAGCGCCTTGCCGATCTCGATGGCGGCCAGGCCGACGCCGCCGGCGGCGCCCAGCACCAGCATGGTCTCGCCAGCCTTCAACCGGGCGCGGTCCACCACCGCGTGGTGGGAAGTTCCGTAAGTCAGGGTGATCGCTGCGGCGGTATCGAAATCCATCCCCGGCGGCATCGGCATCAGCGAGGCTGCGGGCACCAGCAATTGTTCGGCAAAGCCACCATGCGCGGAGAAGGCGATCGCCTTGTCGCCCGGCTTGAAGCCCTGCACGCCTTCGCCTGTCGACAGCACCACGCCCGAGACTTCATTCCCCGGCGTGAACGGCAGTGCAGGCTTGTACTGGTACTTGCCCTGGATGATCAGCACATCCGGGAAGTTGACGGCGGCCGCCATCACCTGCAGCACCACCTGGCCCGGGCCGGGCTGCGGGTCCGGCACTTCTTCCAGCACCAGCGTGTCGGGCAGGCCCCACTCCTTGCAAACGATAGCCTTCATATAGTCTCCATTATTATCGAACGATCGTTCTATTATGCCCGAGAACACTTTGCGCCGGCACAAAGTTTAACGCGCGGGTCGGGAATACATTGGGCTGGCAGGGGAGGCGATTGCCATGAGTATCCGGTACGGCTGCTTTTTCAGTTACGCGCATGGCCAGCACGCATATATGAGCCACTTCAAGGACGACCTGGTCGATGCCCTGAAGTGCTATCTCGAGCCCCATTTCGACAACGAGACCGAACTCTTTGTCGATAGCGAGCAACTGGGTGGCGGCGACGATATCGACCGCCGTCTGGCCCTGGCCATGTGCCAGAGCGCCACGATGATCGTGATCTACACGCCCAAGTACGAGGCCCACCCATATACCCGGCGCGAATTCGCCGCCATGCAGATGATCGAGGCCGAGCGCAGCGGCTGGTACGAGCTGCCAAGCCACCTGATCATCCCCGTCATCATGACCCGCCA